>JBJUHT010000319.1:0-3380 GCA_046070105.1 Dolichospermum sp. | reverse complement strand
TGAGGTAAGGCTTTAGGTAAACCAAGAATATTAAGCTCCCAATCTAACGGACTTCTCTTTGCTTCATCTAAAGCATCCACCAAAATAACTACAGTGTTATCCTCTTTGTTCTCTTTCACTTTTTCTATTGCTTGTGGCAATAGATCTTCATCTATAAACTTTCTGTAAGTAAGTATTCTTTGATCTGGTTGACATTCAGGCAATTTTGAATGAGGTAATTCATATTTAACAATCAGTTGAGAACAAATACTAGCCAGAAAAATTTCAGTTGAATCAGTTCCTTCGGTGACAAAATGATGAATCCACTTTCTCTTTCTCACTAAATTTGCCATCAATGCTGTTTTACCAATACCAGGCTCACCTTTAAGAAGAATGTAGCCTGAAGGAAAACTCTCATCCTTCAAATATTCATCAATTTGATCATAGATATATTCCCTTCCGACAAATTCCCTTGTCTTGTCATCAACAATATTCTTGAAAGTCTGCTCAGGAAAATGTCTTTTAATTTGATTATGTTCTTCTGATTGATCAACAACTTGACTAAGTTCTAAATGCAAAAGGTTACAAATTTTTTCAGCAGCACCTTTATGAATTCTTTCACCTTTAAAAAATCTTTTTATTTTTTCGACATACTCAACAGAATCATCGTTAATCATTACGACCATCTGCTCAAAAGTCAAGTTTAATCTAGTTTGAGCATCTTTTAATAGCTCTTTTCCTTTTGTAGTTGCACCAACAGTTGTAGATTTAGGCATATTTGACTATTCCTTCGTTTAGAAATACATCATAAGAACTTTGAAACTAAATAGTCACGCAAAATATATTACCTGTCAGACAAGACTAGAAGCTTTGCGGTACTGAGACGGTAACGAGATTGCTGTGTGTAAATAATTTTGCGAAGGTATTTACGTGTTTTTTGTATTGGGCAATTTTGGGAGAGTAAAATTTTCTCTCTTTGTAAGATTAACACAAAGTGTCCCAATATGTCCCGATCTGTGCCGATCTGCCTTTTTACTTGTCCTTGTCAGCCTGAGACCGAAAAAGCATAATGGGTCTATCAAAACAACATTCTCTCTATTTGGAGGAAAAATCATGAGTAAAAATGATCAGGAAAAAGATTGGAAAGAAAACTCCGATGTAATGGATTTAGGGGCGCGTGCGCTTGCAGGTGCTGTAATCTGCGGCTCTTTTCTTCCTGGCATTGGTCATGGAATTGGCGCGGCTGCGGGTGCGATGTTAGGAGCTGCCTCAAAAGTCGTTGAAGTTTGGAGAAATGACTCTAACCCCTAAACTAGCTAACCAATTTGAAACTTAAAGAGAGAGTGGTACTATCCACTCTCTCGACTTCACAAGCGTCCAAACAGCATTCTTAATCATCGATTCAATCAAGGAGGAACAATGGCTATTCACTTATTACCCTTCATTGGGAAAGTAACATTAGGTGTAGGGAAAGTAACATTAGGTGCTGTTACTGCTTATATCACTTTTAAAGGCTGTGAAGCTGCTGCCAAGAAGATCAATAAGATTTTAGACGAACATTATCCTGACGTAGAATTTCGCCTTAATGCAACGATTGTTGATTGGGGCGTTAAGTTAGTCAAATCCACTGTTTCTTCAATGGTGGCTGAGGATAAAAAAGGCGAAGTGAAAAAACAGCTAGATAATTTATCTAATGATGCCTTTTTCGAGTTTATTCTTCTTCTTATCAAAGATAGCTTCAATGGAGGTAATGCACCCAATGGAACAGACTCAGAGGATTCCTCGGAAGAAGAGACCGTTATTGAAGCCATTGCTTATGGAGCTTACACCTACTTCATTGAACAAACGGCTTGACGGTGATAGCTGAAACTGACTAACTAAGTTGAAACTTAAAGAGGGAGTGTTTATTCTCCATTCTCTCTTTACCCAAACCCTAAATAAAAAATAAAATGAGGTATTGAGCAATGGCAACAACACGTTATTTAGGAACTTTGATCTCTGACCTAACACTATCAGATACAGTACCGATTGGAGATTATGATTTTTTTTCATTCTTCCTTCCGTCAGATTTAAGTGTTTCAGTAACAGTTAACGCATCAGTTGGCTTTTTAGGCGCGGCTTTGGGTCTGGATAAAAATTTAGATGGACGAATTGATGGCAGCACCATCTGGAGGAGTACACCAGGGGTTTTAAGCCCAGGTATATCTGTGACCAACTTTCCTGCCCAAAAAGGGTCTTATGTACTAGAGGTGTTGGGTACTGGTTATCTAAACTTTAACCAAGATACCAAATATACAATCGATATCTCTACTAGTCTATCTAAGCTATCAATCATACAACCAAGTAACTCGATAGTAACAGAAGGTGGGGTCTTGTCTTTTACGGTACGACGAGATGGTGGATTAAATTTCACCCATACAGTTAATTATCAAGTTAATGGTGTAGGTAGCAATCCAGCAAATTTTTCTGATATCGAATCCACGGAAGGTTTTATTACGTTTCAGCCAGGAGAATCGTCAAAAACGATTTTTATCAAAACTCGTGATGATATCCAACAGGAGACAAATGAACAGTTTGCTGTTCAACTTATTTACCCTACTAATGGGGCTTCAATTACAACTTCTACCGCAATTGCTACAATTGAGAACAATGACTTTATTGGGGGATTTAGTAATGATGTAATACAAGGTACTCAGAAACCGGATTATATCAATGGTAATGCTGGGGCAGACACGCTAACTGGGTTAGACGGTAAAGATACCTTTATCTTTCAGTTCGGACAATCATCGGCTTTAGCTCCTGATCGCATTACTGATTTTAAAATTGGAGCAGATAAAATTGATCTTTTAACAAAGGCTGGCTTGGAACGATCTGCACCTTTTATTTTTACCCGCGCATCAGATAGTACTGCATCAACTTTAAGTATTGTTGCAAACAACGTTTTTGTGGATGCTAATGGACTCAGGCTTGGAAATCAAGCTTTAGGAACCAACAGTGCTGCCATTGTTCAAGTATCAACTCCAGGTATTAGTGGAACTTATTTAATTGTTAATGACAATGATTCTTCATTCTCTCCTTTTGATGATCTGATGATCAATATCACGGGTTATCAAGGAAATCTTCCTGGAGTCGGTTCAATTTCAGTTAGTAACTTTTTTGTGTAAAAACAATTCTTCGAGCAATACGAGTAATAATTAGTCGGCTCTTGAATTTGAGTATTAATGAAATTGAAGAAGACAGCGATCGCTTACTACCCAAAGGCGATCGCTTTCATAAATATGGAGTTATGGTGATAAAAAAAATCTTAAAAAATCAACATTGTATATTGTTATGTTAATTCAATATTTTTTATCCCTGCTCTAAATTCCCGCAGCGCTTGAGCATGATTTTCTATATTAATA
>JBJUHT010000318.1:0-8561 GCA_046070105.1 Dolichospermum sp. | reverse complement strand
TCAGTTGTCAGTGGTCGGTTGTTAGTTGTCAGTTGTCAGTGGTCGGTTGTTAGTTGTCAGTTGTCAGTGGTCGGTTGTTAGTTGTCAGTTGTCAGTGGTCGGTTGTTAGTTGTCAGTTGTCAGTTGTCAGTGGTCGGTTGTTAGTTGTTAGTTGTCAGTTGTCAGTGGTCGGTTGTTAGTTGTCAGTTGTCAGTGGTCGGTTGTTAGTTGTTAGTTGTCAGTTGTCAGTGGTCGGTTGTCAGTTGTCAGTTGTCAGTGGTCGGTTGTTAGTTGTGAGTTGTCAGTTGTCCGTTGTAGGTTGTTTGATGTCATCTGTCTGTTGTCAGTCGAAGGTTGTTTCTTGTCAGGTGTCAGTTGTCAGTGGTCTGTTGTTAGTTGTTAGTTGTCAGTTGTCAGTGGTCGGTTGTTAGTTGTCAGTTGTCAGTTGTCAGTGGTCGGTTGTTAGTTGTTAGTTGTCAGTTGTCAGTGGTCGGTTGTCATTCTTGCCTATTCCCTATTCCCTGTTCCCTGTTCCCTGTAACCTATTCCCTGTAACCTATTCCCTGTTCCCTGTAACCTATTCCCTGTTCCCTGTTCCCTGTTCCCTGTAACCTGTTCCCTGTAACCTGTTCCCTGTTCCCTGTTCCCTGTAACCTGTTCCCTGTAACCTGCTCCCTGTTCCCTGTAACCTATTCCCTGTAACCTATTCCCTGTAACCTATTCCCTGTTCCCTGTTCCCTGTTCCCTGTTCCCTATTCCCTAATTATGACAACCGTTTTAGCTATTGAAACCAGTTGTGATGAAACTGCCGTGGCAATTATTAAAAATCGTGAAGTGTGTAGTAGTATTGTTGCTTCACAAATTGCTCTTCATCAACAATATGGTGGTGTAGTCCCAGAGGTAGCATCACGTCAACATTTAGAAACGCTGAATTATGAAATAGAACAAGCGATCGCCTCTAGTCATCTAAACTGGAGTCAAATTGATGGTATAGCTGCCACCTGTGCGCCTGGACTTGTCGGGGCATTACTGGTGGGATTAACAGCCGCCAAAACCCTGGCTATGGTACATGACAAGCCTTTTTTGGGAGTACATCACCTGGAAGGTCACATTTGTGCTAATTATTTGACCGAGCCAAGTTTAAATCCTCCCTTTCTGAGTTTACTTGTTTCCGGGGGTCACACAAGCTTGATTTATGTCAAAGATTATGGTATATACGAAACTCTGGGGGAAACCCGTGATGATGCAGCCGGTGAAGCTTTTGATAAAGTAGCGCGGTTATTAAAATTGGGTTATCCCGGCGGACCAATAATTGATCAACTATCACAAAACGGTGATCCCCAAGCTTTTATATTCCCAGAAGGGAAAATTTCTTTACCAGGTGGGGGTTATCATCCTTATGATTCCAGTTTTAGCGGATTAAAGACAGCAGTATTACGTTTAGTGCAGCAATTGGAAAAAGAGGGTAAAGAAGTACCAATAGCGGATGTAGTGGCTAGTTTTCAGGATACTATAGCGCGATCGCTGACCAAAAGAGCGATCGCCGGCGCTCTTAATTATCAACTAGACACTATTACGGTAGGCGGCGGTGTAGCAGCAAATAGTGGACTCAGAAAGCACTTACAAGCAGCAGCTAATAAACATAACTTGCGAGTTCTTTTCCCCCCCCTAAAATTTTGCACTGACAACGCGGCGATGATTGGCTGTGCAGCCGCTGAACACCTCTTTCGTGGTCATAGATCATCTCTCACATTAGGAGTGCATTCCCGCCTCTCTCTGAACCAAGTTATGAAGTTATACGAACATTAATTTCCTATAACTAGCGACCGAATGTGTTTCGCTACCGCCTCTGGTTGTTCTAACATAGCTAAATGTCCACAATCAGCAATTTCAATCACATTATCACCAACACATTGGAAAAGCCAATGAAAACTGGCCAAATGGCGGACATATTTCGACTCCATGACCTTATCGTCAGCACCCGCTAAAAAATATACTGGCTGCTGCAATTTTGATACTAACTGAGGTAAACAGTTAATTTCTTGTTCCGTAGTAGAAGCTAAAAGAGTTCCCACGGCAGCCTCTGGATCAGCTACAATAAAGTCAATTAATCTTTGACGCGCCCAATAGCGATCCAAAGGACGCAACACACTAGCTTTAGTAAATAACAAATCAATTAAAGGCATTTGCGAAAGCCAACGAGGACGGACTTGTAAAAATTTCTGTCCTACAGTGCGGAATTGCTCAAATGCTTCTTTAAGATAAATTCCACCACCAGCATTAATACAAATTACACCTTGAATACAATCACGTAATTGAGCCGCTGTCCAGAGAGCAATCGTACCACCCAAAGAATGACCTATCAGCCAGGCACTAGAAATATTCAAGTGTTTGAGAAGCACGGCTAAATCTTGAGCATAAGCAAATGGGGAATATACAGACTCCAAGGAAGAAGTAATCATACTAGAACCTAGAGAATTCAGGTCTATATCTGCATCTGATGTTACCTCAGACCGTGATTCACCGAAACCTCGTAAATCGTAAGATAAACACTGTAAATCTAGTGATAGACGAGAAATTACAGGTTGCCAGTATAAACTACTATTTAGCCAACCGTGGATAAATACTAAAGTATGAGGACATGATGTCGGAGCAGTTAGCTCATAAGTATGTGGAACACCTAATATCTCTATTGTTGCCATAGTTAAATATCGTACCCATGAATTTGAGTGCGAATCAATACAACGGACATTCATTGCAGTAGTGCTGAGGAAATTTGTGGGAAAAATTTGGACTTTGGAAGAGTTTTATGAAGTAGTGTCAAAACAAAATGCTAAAGTTAGAGATAATTGGTAAGAAACACCCCATAACTAGCTATAGCAATAGCGATGTTAAATGTGAATCAACACTCTCAAAAAGAGACAACCAATTTTAGTTATACTAGCCGAACTGCATTGGCATGGGTTTTTGGAAAACTTGGTTTAGCACTCCTGAATCTTTAGGGACAAATAAAAGTACCGCTGTTAACGACCATACAACAAGCGTTGAAGGTGGTGATTCTAGTTTAGATCAAGCTCAAATCGTTTTCAGTACAGAAAAAGATATTGACCTGTATGAATTAGAAGAACTCTGTCACGCAGTTGGCTGGTCACGTCGTCCTCTGAGAAAAGTAAAAAAAGCGATTGAGCATAGTTTTCTTGTGGCCTCTATTTGGCAAGTACGAGGGAACAAAAAGCGGTTGATTGGTTTTGCCCGTGCTACCTCAGACCATGCTTTTAATGCTACCATTTGGGATGTAGTGATTCATCCTGATTTTCAAAGTAGAGGACTAGGTAAGGCATTAATGAAATATGTCCTCAAAAAACTAAGGAACGAAGAAATTAGTAACGTCACTCTTTTTGCAGATGCCCATGTTGTAGATTTCTATAAAACTATGGGCTTTATGCCAGACCCTGAAGGTATCAAAGGAATGTTTTGGTATCCTCAGTAATTTGGTTATTGGGGATGAGGCATTGGGGAATAATGGGGGTAATTTAAGTGAAAATTCCGGGAAAATCCTGGTTTGTGCCTGATTTCTCCCAGGATGTTTTCCATAGTCTGATTTTTTATAGATTATTGGGTTTGCATTTATTCTTTTTTGTGATATGATGGGCAGGAAGAACCAAAAAACATAATTTAAGTTATGTGAAAATTGGCTTTGATAGATTTACGGGATGTAGCGCAGCTTGGTAGCGCGCCTGCTTTGGGAGCAGGATGCCGCAGGTTCGAATCCTGTCATCCCGATTTTATGGATATTTGACGGTGGTTGTATTTCCCTAACTCAGCAAAGTTGCAAATGGAAACATTACAGCATCCAGGCAGGTTATAATCTTTTTGCGGAGCAACTTTACAAAAATTTATGAGTAATACCCTTGTGCAAGCCTTTTTCGTAGGCAGAGCAGTAGCCGAAGTGATTAATGAGCGTGTAGAAGTCGCCTTGACTGATGCTTTGAGTGAACTGGGCAAATTTGATGCTGAAGCTAAAGAGCAGCTACGCCAGTTTACAGAAGAAGTGATGGCACGAGCTAATCGGGCAGCAGAATCATCTGCAACTGGAAAAACGACAAATAGTTCATCTTCTGGTGCAGATTCTTTAGACCTACAGACCGAAATTGACGAGTTAAGAGCGGAAATCGCTCTATTAAGAAGTGAATTGCAGAAGTATCGCCATGCTGCAAAATAGGTAATAGGTAATGGGTAATGGGTAATGGGAAAATTCTCCCCCAGATGCCCCCTGCCCCTTACCCTCCCAGATTCTCCTGCTCCCTCTCAAGCCGACGGTATAAGAAAAATATGGAACAAGGTTACTCAGGCAAAGCATACCGTTGGAATCGGGAAGAATACTCTAGCAAACGCCGCTTTGTGGATATTTGGTCTTTTGTCTTGACCTTGATGTTCAAAATTTGGCGCTATAGCAAGCCCTGGAGTTACCCCGGTGGTATGACAGAAGCCAAGCAAGCAGCTAGACGCAAAGCCCAAGCAATCTGGATTAGAACTACATTCCTGGATTTGGGTCCGACTTTTATTAAGGTGGGACAGTTGTTTTCTACTCGTGCTGATATTTTTTCGACTGAATATGTGGAAGAGTTATCTAAGTTACAAGATAAAGTTCCCGCATTTAGTTATGAACAGGTAGAAGGAATTATGGAACAGGAGTTAGGTAAACCAATTTCCTCACTTTTCCAAGATTTTGAACCCGTTCCTCTAGCTGCTGCTAGTTTAGGTCAAGTTCACAAGGCGACTCTGTACACTGGTGAGTCCGTTGTTGTGAAGGTGCAAAGACCAGGACTCAAGAAGCTATTTGAAATTGATTTAGACATTCTTAAAGGTATTGCCCGTTACTTTCAAAACCACCCTAAATGGGGACGGGGTAGGGATTGGATGGGTATATATGAGGAATGTTGTCGCATTCTCTGGGAAGAAATTGATTATCTGAATGAAGGGCGCAATGCTGATACTTTTCGCCGGAATTTCCGCATTTATGATTGGGTAAAAGTACCAAGAGTATATTGGCGTTATGCTACGTCTAGGGTAATTACTTTAGAGTATTTACCTGGAATTAAAGTTAGTCAGTATGAGGCCTTGGAGGCTGCGGGTGTAGACAGAAAAGCGATCGCTCGTTATGGCGCACAAGCTTACTTACATCAACTTCTAAATAATGGCTTCTTTCACGCTGACCCCCACCCTGGGAATCTGGCTGTTAGTCCCGACGGGGCTTTGATTTTCTACGACTTCGGCATGATGGGTACAATTAAATCCAATGTCCGGGAAGGACTCATGGAAACTTTATTTGGCATCGCCCAAAAAGATGGCTTGCGTGTGGTAAAATCCCTAATTGATTTGGGAGCGCTCGCCCCAGTTGAGGACATGGGACCTGTGCGTCGTTCGGTCCAGTATATGCTGGATAACTTCATGGATAAGCCCTTTGAAAACCAATCCGTGGCAGCTATCAGTGAAGATTTGTACGAACTGGCCTATGATCAACCATTTAGATTTCCAGCAACTTTTACCTTTGTCATGCGTGCCTTTTCTACCCTGGAAGGAGTCGGTAAAGGTCTAGATCCAGAATTTAATTTTATGGAAGTTGCCCAGCCTTATGCAATGCAGCTTATGACAGATAACAGTAGTTCTGAGGGGAATAGCTTCTTGAATGAATTAAGTCGTCAAGCAGTCCAAGTTAGCAGCACTGCTTTAGGATTACCACGGAGATTAGAAGATACTCTAGATAAAATAGAACGTGGGGATATCCGGCTGCGAGTTCGCTCTGTAGAAACAGAACGCCTGATACGGCGACAGAGCAATATTCAACTGGCAATCAGCTATGCTCTGATTATCAGTGGTTTTACTATTGCCGCTACAATTCTCCTCGTTAGCCATTATGTATGGTTAGCAAGTCTAATGGGTTTAATTGCAGCATCAGTTTCATTGATGCTGATTCGGTTACTTTTGCGTCTCGACCGTTATGATCGAATGTATTAATTAGTCGCTTACGAAAAATCTATGAAACTTGACTCTACCGGTTTATCAGATCCGGGGCTTATGCGTGCTTATAATCAAGATTGCCACTATATTGACCCCGCAGGGCGATTCTTTATCGTCGCTGACGGTATGGGCGGTCATGCGGGAGGAGAAGAGGCTAGTCGGATCGCTACTCAAGAAATTCGTTCATACTTAGAGCGAAATTGGCAATCTCCTGAATCAGCATTAAACCTATTACAACAAGCCCTATCTACCGCAAATCAAGCTATAGTCACAGATCAGCAAAACCATCCTGAACGTGCTGATATGGGAACAACAGCGGTAGTAGTTGTCATTCGTCCCGGAGAATCTGCTGTATGCGGTCATGTCGGCGATTCCCGTCTTTACCGTCTGCGGCAGTCACAATTACAACAAATTACAGAAGACCATACCTGGATTGCTAAGGCACTAAAAATAGGTGATATTACTGCTGATGAGGCTAGGGTTCATCCCTATCGTCATGTTTTATCCAATTGTTTGGGTAGAGAAGACCTGAAGCAGATTTCAGTCCAACCACTGGATTTAGAAAGGGGCGATCGCTTACTATTATGTAGTGATGGACTCACTGAAGAACTTGTAGACGAACAAATTTCCAGTTACCTGCAAGGCACACCTTCCTTAGAAATAGCAGCCGAATCTCTCGTAGCAGCCGCAAAAGAACAAGGTGGACACGACAACATCACTGTTGTTCTCGTCTCTGTAGAAACCTGATTTTCTCTGCGGTGACAGTAGTCAGGAGTCAGTAGTTAAGAGTATCTTTTCTATTTTCTCTTGTCTATTCCAATACTTTTTTGCTCACTTGTGAAGATAAGCGTACTTATGATAGATTTTTAATACCCCATCCACTAACACCTAACTTACATAATGTCCAACCCTTTTTTTCCAGGTAAACCAGTTCCTCCAGAACATTTTGTCGGCCGCACATCAGAAGTTAACTTTGCTTTCGACCTAATCTGTAAGCGCAGTCATTGTGCTATTTGGGGAGGTCCCGGAATGGGCAAAACCTCATTTTTGCGGAAAATTGCTTCTGAACAAGCATTAACAGAACATGGTATAGATCCATCTCAAGCCGTAGTTGTACTCCTTGGCTGTGGAAGCATCATTCCCTTCACTCCTGCTAGTTTTTGGCGCGAAGTCTTAACCATACTATGTGATCAATTAGACAATGAACCACAATTACAAAGGGAAATTAAACCCTTACTGGAAAGAACAGTTACCAATGATAGTTTACGCCAAGCACTACGGAGATTAGGCAAAAAAGATAAATTTTTATTATTGTTGGTAGATGATTTTGATGCAGCTTTAGTCAGCAATGATCAATACACAGAAGCGGAAATGGGAGCATTTTTACCCCAATGTCGTAGCTTGGCTGTTCACACGGAAGAATCTCAATACTTATCAATGATTGTTACTTCACTTGAACCCCTGAGTAAACCTGGACCCCCACTTAATCCCAATGCTTCTCCTTGGTACAATCATTACTTATTTCAATCTCTGAAACTATTTACTACTAGAGAATCAGTTCAAATCTTGAATATTAATATTATTAGACCTCCAACATTACGGGGTGAAATTATCAATATTACAGGTGGACATCCTAGCTTAGTACAAACTGCTGGTTTATTGCTATGGCCACAGATACAACCCGGAGAAACGGCTGATATCAAAAAATTTACTCAGGGTTTTAAAAGAGATAATCAACATATTTTCCAAACTATTTGGACAAGGTGTAACCCGAAAGAAAAGGCTTTATTGATGCTGATAGCCTTATTAGATGTAGATGGTCACATAGCAGATAAAAAGTTTAATTTGAATGGTATAGAACGTATTCTTAGCCAACTTAAGCGCTGGTTAAGTGAATTAGAAGATAAGGGTGTAATTATTTCCAGTTCTACAGAAACAGGAAAATTTTACTCCTTCACTTCACCACTGATGAAAAAATGGGTTACGGAAGAAATTTTGAATACTTCAGATAATCTAATTAGAGATAGAGAAAAAGACCTTCTCAATCTGATTAGTCATGGACAAATGAGACAAGTAGGAGAGTTTATTAGCTGGGTAAAAAATAATCCTGATAAAGTTCGAGATTTGTTAGATTGGATTACTAAGGTGTTACCCTTCTTTCCTAAATAGATTTCTTAATAGAGAGGTTGGCTATAACTTCTCTATTACGTTTAAAAAAAGTGATTAATCTCTATTCAAGTTTATAAATAGGAGAGCATATGCCAAACCCTTATATAATAGGTCGTCCACTGTTTCCAAATGAAACGTTATTTGGACGTGAAGGTATATTTAATTTGATCAATGCGCGTCTGCAACAAAATGCACAGCTAACTTTATTTTACGGACAACGACGAGTTGGTAAAACCTCGATACTGAAACAAATTCCTCAAAGGATTTCAGAAACTATTACAGATCAATTTATTGTTATTAGTCTTGATTTTCAAGATCACGTAGATTCACGTCTTGAGGATATTTTACACTATATCGCAAACAAAATCTTAGAGACTACAGAAATAAGTGAC
>JBJUHT010000317.1:0-11669 GCA_046070105.1 Dolichospermum sp. | reverse complement strand
TTTTATCTTTCCATAACCATTCTAGACATTTGAAAAGTAGAATTATTTGTCTTAGATGTAGTTCTGTTTCCACGGTTGGTTCATCACTATATAAATCACTTGGGGGAAATATTACATCTGGGGAGATGTTTTCTTGACATTCTAATTCTTGAGTAATCATCATGATATGATACCAAGTAGTTGTTTGTTGATTATAGCATTATATTATTTTTTTGTTGGGTTGCGCTTTCTTTGTACCCAACCTTGTATCTTAGAGGATTTAATTTTTTCTTGCTGTTTTAGCATCTTTAAATGATGTATTTTGCTGACAACTATTCCAGTAATTAAACTGTTCATTTGCTAGGGTTTGATTATGATATGCAGCTTTTTCATTACAACCTTTTCCTATTAGAGTTAGTAAGTTATTGACAACATTGATAAAGTTATCATCATTAGGTAATTTGTCTATTTGCGATAGATTTTTTATTCTAATTCGGTATCCATATTGGTAATTCCTAATTGTTAAATAGTTACTTGGCTTTCTCTCCTGCTTTTGTCCCTTAAATTACCAGAAATCAATAGAATTTAATACCTCTTCCTGTTCGGTGTTAAATTCTGGACTCTATCTAAAATAGATTCTTGTTTTGCTAAAGCTTGAACCATAACTAAAAAACCTCATAACTGCTAAAATCATTTTACACCACTAGCCAAAATTCCCAAAATTTTATTGACATCATTTAAAAAATATTCAGCCAAATCAATTTGTACCAGTTCACCTGACAACCTTAAAAACTTCCAAATTTCCCCTGTAGTTACCACCCCATAAATTTCTGTAACTTGATTTTCTTCCCGTTCATTAAATAACCTAACTGCATACATTTCGGCTATACATTGTCCCAAACCACCTTTAATATTTTCCTTCTTCGCTTCCACAACGATCATTACAGGGGTATTAATCAATAAAAACTCAGGAGAACGACTAATTAAAAAATCACAATTTCCATTTAAACCCTGACTAGGTTCAATATTAAATTCCACACCAGAAAACAAACTAATTTGATTAACAAACTTTTTAGTTAATTCTAATAAAATTGGGGTAATAATCATCTCAGAACGAGATTTTTCCGTATTACTAGCCAAAGCAAAAGGGACATTATAGGCTAAAGTTTCCTGTAAATATTCACTAACTGGTAATGGTGCAACTTCAGAAAAAATATCCTCTCTACTAGAAATATTCAGATGGAGATTTTTCTTAACAGTTTCTAAAGTAAAATCACTATAAGACATATATTTTCCTCCTCAACTTAATTACCTAAATTCAACATCTAACGAAAAGTCCCTGTTCCCTCACTATAACGACAATTTTTAACGCTAACCTACTTAACAGTGACAAATAAATTGTTAATGTGCAACTATAAATTATAGTATATATTACTTAAAGCCGATGATGGGATTTGAACCCACGACCTACTGATTACGAATCAGTTGCTCTACCCCTGAGCCACATCGGCGTACACAGTCAAACATTATAACATAATTTATTGATGATGGAACAAAATTCTCCAAATAATCTCCAACCCCAACAATATGAACGTTTAAAAGCGGAAGTAGCAGCACCCTATCGGGGATTAAGAAAATTTATCTATGTCAGTATCGCTGCTTCGGGTTTTATTGGTGCCTTTGTCTTCTTTTTTCAACTCCTAGCAGGGCGCGATATTGAGCGAGCATTGCCTAATTTCGCAATCCAGCTAGGAGTAATTGGGCTAATGGTGTTTCTGTGGAAATGGGAAAATAGAGGCGATAAATGACCAGCAAGAGGCAGAAGACAAGATCATATTTCTGCCCTGCCCTACTGCCAATTACTTAGTAGTGACAACGTATTGAGAAGTAATAGGTTGAACACGACCAGCATTAACCAAAGCTTGATAGACAAAGGCCGCAATTTCGGCTCTAGTTGCCTGACGCTTAGGAGCAAGCTCCTTCACATTTGGATAGTTAACGACTAATTGCCGTGAAGTTGCTGCGGCCACAGGACCTGCTGCATAACTGGGAATTTGACCAGCATCAGTGTAGAATTTGATTGCATTCTGATCACTGGCTGTTAAACCCAAACCATTCGCTAAAGCCACTATTGCCTGCACTCTGGGAATTTGTTGTTCTGGTTTAAAGGTTAAGTCAGGATAGCCGGTCAGGAATGGACTACTAGAAGCGGCTTGAATAGCACCATAACCCCAATAGTTACTTTTTACATCTTTAAAGGTAATGGCTTTGCGAGTTGCTGAGGGTTTAAAGGCTTTGTTGATAATGGCAGCGAATTGAGCGCGAGTTACGGGTTCATTAGGTTTAAAATTACCATCTGGAAAACCAGCGATAATACCTTGAGAAGCTAAGGCTTCAATGTAAGCTTTTGCCCAATAACCTGTTTGCACATCTTTAAAGGCCACTTTACCAGTATTGTTATCAGGGGGGGTAGTTACCGTAGCAGCAATAAAATCAACAGCACCGAATATCTTCTTCTGGTTAATATCGTTACCAATTGCTGTAATCTTACCCTTAGTAGAATTATTGAGATCATAGCGAGAGTTATCACGGATGAGATTACCACCAGGATTGTTGGTAGTACCGAGGTCAGGAGCAGCATTAATGGTAGCGACTATACCATCCTGTTTATTATCACGAATCGCGTTTTTACGGAGAACGGGTTTCGCAGTTTCCGAAATATATAAACCACTCTTATTTTGAGTGATATTATTAGCCTCTACTAGAGGTGTGGAACTACCACCAATTGCCAGACCAAAACCAGTATCCTGAAATAAGTTGCCACGAATCGAACCTTGTGCCGATTTAGTTACGGAAATTCCCTGACCCCCATTTTTGAAAAAGATGTTATTTTCAATTTGGGGATTAGCATTACCGGTCAGATAAACTCCATCCCTATTGCTGTTAGTAAAGGTACTATTTTTGATCACAGGGTTACTAGATTCTACCCATACAGCGGTCCCGCGTGAATTTGGGTTGGTAAAAGTTAAACCTGTAATGAGAGTATTATCGTTAGCTAACAGTGTAATATCCTGTTTAGCCCAGGTGCGACTGGTGTAAAAACCACCACCACTAATTAAGATACCTTGACCTTTGTTACCCTCATCACCTTTAAGTGTCACACCTGAATTGAGAACGAGGGGAAATTTTTCACCGGTTTCTTGACTATAAGTACCGGGGGCGACTTGCACTACTGTCCCTGGTTGAGCCTGGGAGAGGGCAAAGGTAATTGTTTTATAGGGTGCTGCTGCGTTTCCAGCACCTACAGCATCTTGTCCTGTAGCTGAGTTAACGTAAATGACGGTGGCTGTGACTGGAGCTTGAGATGTTAAAATTGGGTTAGGACTAGCCTTAACTTGATGAGATATTAGAGTAGAATTACCAGCAATTAATAACAAAGCTGTCAGGCTGGCTGGTAAGGATAAACTAGAGATATGGAAACCCTGATTTTTCATTTTTTTTACCGAATTGTGTGTTTAATGATGGTATTTTCACAAGAGTCTCAGTTGACAGATGAAATTCTGGAACAACATAAAACAAACTATACCCGATGATTGGCAATTTTTTAGCTAAAATTATGATTAAAAAAAATATGTAACTGAACCTTGTAGTTACTTTATATTGGCTACATTGGCAAAAATGACCGTAATTGAATTTTTGGGTAATTTTTAGACCGTAAAATCCCACTTTTGGGCAGTGAAAATATTGGATTTTTGGACTCTTATTTGCTCTTGCTTGTTCCCTGATATACATAAAAACTGAGGATAAGATATCTTATCCTCAAGTTTGCTGCTAAAAGCAGGTGGTAAGTATTGGCCAAATGATTAATAAGCTAAAGTGTCTAAAGTCTCTCGTAAATACATTTGCACTTGTTGTTCTAGGCGTAGACTTTGTAATTGATCATTACATTCTAATTGCCATCGTTTAAAACCGGAACTAGCAGATATAACATATTTTAGTTCCGGCCAAAGTAGTTTGTTAGTAGATAATTGGATATCTTTTGGTTCACTACTGCTGTAGCCTTTGTTGTTCTGTTGATATGCGTAACCGCTAGAAATTGGAAATTGAGTCATAATTTCTCATTCCTGATTTTTCACTTCCCGGAAGATTTCAGATGTCCATTTATTTCACACTCAAGGGGAAAGATGTAAATCTAGTCACCCAGACAAATTTTGCTTAAACTTTTCCTAAAATAATCGTTTTACCTCTATAAATTCTGTCTCGTTCATCACTAAAAAGGGAAATTGCTGTCAAAAAGAAAGCAAAAAACTTGTTTTTAATGAAAAAGAGAATTTATGCGACGTGAGCAATTGTGAATTACGGAGTGCTGAGTTAGTCTTATTTGAGTGTTGAACTCGAAACAGTCTCAATTCAACACTCAATCAAAAACTTCAGCACTCAACGTTCTGATCACGGAACTATTTCGTCATGGTTAGGGTACGACGTTTAGTTACCATTTGATAGGCTTCAATGATGTCATTTTCCACCCAATCATGGAACTTGTCAATGCCGATACCACATTCATAACCTGCGTTAACTTCTCGTGCATCTTCTTTCATCCGTTTTAAGGAATCGAGAACACCTTCATAAACTACCTTATTATGGCGACGAACGCGCACCTTACAGTTGCGAACCAGTTTACCAGATTGAACATAACAACCGGCAACTGCGCCCCGGCCAACTGGGAAGACAGCACGGACTTCTGTTTGTCCCAAGGGTTCTTCTACCAATTCTGGTTCGAGGAGACCTTCTAAAGCGCCTTGAATATCTTCCAAGAGTTTGTAGATAATATTATATTCTCGAACATCTACACCTGCCTCATCCGCTGCTTGTCTAGCACCACTAGCATAGGTGGTATTAAAACCAATAATGACAGCGTTACTGGCTGCGGCTAAGTCTATGTCTGTTTCAGTGATTTCTCCAGCGGTAGCCAGGAGCATCCGAATTTGGACTTCGTTTTGAGGAATTTGGCGTAGAGAGCCGATAATAGCTTCCACAGAACCTTGTACGTCGGCCTTGAGGATCAAATTGAGTTCTTTTAACTCGCCTTCTTGTGCTTGTGCTGATAGAGTTGTCAGCGTGACACGACCTTGTAGCAATCGAGATTGACGTTGTTTTTCTGCGCGATCGCTTGCTATAGAACGAGCTTCCTTCTCGTTTTCATAGACCTCGAAATCATCACCGGCGGCGGGGACATCACTCAAGCCCAATACTTCCACCGCAAAGGATGGAGTTGCAACGTCTACACGCTTACCTCGATCATTAACCATAGCGCGGACTTTACCAAAGGCCGAACCAGCCACAAGCATATCTCCAACGCGGAGAGTACCATTTTGAATTAGCAAGGTAGCAACAGCACCCTTAGCCTTATCCAAATGAGCCTCAATGACTGTTCCCTTAGCCGACCGTTCTGGATTAGCGGATAGTTCAGCAACTTCCGATACCAGCATAATCATTTCCAAGAGAGTATCGAGGTTTTCGCCCCTGATAGCACTCACGGGAACCATGATTGTTTCACCACCCCAGTCTTCAGCGGTGAGACCGTAATTAGTGAGTTCTTGTTTAACCCGCTCTGGTTGCGCGCCTTCCTTATCAATCTTGTTAATAGCGACAACAATGGGAACATCTGCGGCTTTAGCGTGGCTAATAGCTTCCATGGTTTGGGGACGAACACCGTCATCAGCAGCGACCACCAAAACGGCTATATCTGTCACCCTAGCACCTCTGGCACGCATAGCCGTAAAGGCTTCGTGTCCGGGGGTATCTAGGAAGACAATTTGCTGTGGTTTGCCTTCATGTACTATATCAACATGATACGCGCCGATATGTTGAGTAATACCGCCCGCTTCTCCGGCCGCGACTTTAGTTTTGCGAATGGAGTCGAGGAGGGTGGTTTTACCGTGGTCTACGTGACCCATAATAGTCACCACTGGAGGACGACGAATCAGGTGATCCAAATCTTCCGCATCAATCATTTCCGTGATCTTACGAGCTTCAGCCTCACGTTCCACGATTTCGACTTCTACCTCTAGTTCTTTAGCTACCAGGGTAATAGTCGGAATATCTAGGTTTTGGGTGATACTGACGGCCATGCCTTTCATAAAGAGGATTTTGACAATCTCCGTATCAGCAATTACCAAAGCATCAGCCAATTCTGGAACTGTTAATGGACCAGTGACAGCCAGTATAGCTGGACGATCTGGTTTTTCTTCACACGATTCTTGACGACGATGTTGGTCGCGGGCGGAACTAGATTTTTTACCTCTAGTGGTGGGAGCAGCTACAACCGCTACCGTTGGACCAGCGGTGCGAGTCCCTTTGGGTTTGGGAGGACGGGCAATGGAAAGACTGACTTGGACCGCTGCGGAAATTTCACCTAGACCTTCATCAAGTAAATCCTCTTCATCGAGTAAATCATCTTCTAAGATTGGTTTGGACCGTTTGCCCTTGGGTCCAATCTTAGCCTTTTCTTTGATTTCGTCAATGATTTCTTCTTCCTGCCATTTTTTGCCGCCCTTGTTGATACGTGGGGGTGTGGGACGTTTTAAATCCAGGATATCCGGTAATATTGGTGTACTATCCAATACTTCCTTTTTCCCTCCCAAACTATGGCGGGGTGGAGTAGCAATGGGCGTAGCCGTCACCGCTTCACTGGGGCGTGCTGGTCGAGGACGTTGAATGTCACCTCCTGGAACTGGTTTACCACTGCGTTGTTCTGGTTTAGTGGGTAATGAAGTAGCACGACTTGGTTTTGACGGTGCTGGTATAGGATTTTGGTCTGATGAAGATTTATTTCCTTTACCTCGAATGGGATGGGTATTTTCTTCAGCGCGTTGTTGGCGATCGCGTTTCAGGACGGGTTTTTCTGATACACCTTGTATTTCCGATGGTTTTGTCCCATCTGCCCGAGCAGGTGGGGAAACCAAAGGGGGTTTTTGGGGTTTTTCTGGTTTCGGTCTAGGAGCAGAGATTTTTTCGGGTTTTTCCGCAATCACCTTTTCCCCTGCTGGTTGAGGATGAGATCCCTGTTCCGGTGGGGTGATATTAGGCTTGTGGGGCGTTTCCGATTGACTTCTGGGTACTGGTCGAGTTGGTGCCGTCGGCTTCATGGGTGACACTGGTGTAGCGAAAGTCCGTGGAGGTGAAGGATGATTAGCGTCAGCAGCAGTCGCTACTGAAGCATCTGGTGTGTTGGTAGTGGTGTTTCTCAATATTTTCGGTTTGCGAATTTCCAGAATTTGCTGTTTGTGATTGATGCTCTTGTGGTTGGGGAATGAATTTTGTCCTGGTCCATTTGTACCTTGTTCCTTTTTAGCAGCTTTTTTGGCGGCTAAGTTGGCGGCCATGAGCTTTTGGGCTGCGGTACGAATCTGTTGAGCTACTGATTCAGAAATCGTGCTGCTATGACTTTTGACTGCAATGTCGAGCTGGTCGCAAATTGCTAATAGCTCTTTGTTGTCCAAATTCAATTCCTTCGATAAGTCATAGATTCTAACTTTGCCATTGTTCATCCACTCTTTCCCCTTTAATTTACAGTTTTAACGGATGGTTGCCTGGTTTGTGACATCTCCACCCTTTGATCACTGTTTTTCGGTTGCCCTTGGTGATATTGCCTGTGCCTCCAGTTAGGAAAGAGAGATGTTTTGGTACTGGCTTTCCCACCCATTTCCTCACGCAATTGATCAATTGTATGGGGGATGGATGGTTAATACCCAACCGCGCTTTGACGCTACCAGGTTGCCATGTTTGATTTTTTTGTTTTACTTTCTTGATGCGTTTTTAACAACACAATTCAGAAAAACTTTTTGGGAGTAATGTTTTGTGGCCTTGCGGTCAAGAGAGAGCGAAAAAGCCATTGACACCCATTTATCATTTTGGCACTAACTTGAGCGATACTAAAAGTGAGGATGAGATTGAAAAGTGATGATCATGTTATTGTCACCATTAAATAGAATTTTGGGTATGGCTGTGATTTAGACGCTGCCACAATGTCTGATACACTGCATCTGGCACTGTACTCAAGAGCGATTTCCCTAGTCTATTTTTTTTCTGAGCTAGTTGAAGGCAAGTCTCCTGAGGACAAATGTAAGCAGAACGCCCCATGCCCTGATCTAATTGTACCTTCCCAGAGGGAAAGACGCGGACAATCCGCCAAAACTCTTGCTTCAAGTTGATTTGGCGACAACTAATACAACGCCGATAGTTGGGTTTCATCAGTGGTTAGTGGTTAGTGGTTAGTGGTCAGTGGTCAGTGGTTAGTGGTTAGTGGTTAGTGGAAAAAATCATCTTCCCGGGTATTGTCTTTCCTGGTGTGTTAATCTGCTTCTAATTCTAATTCTTCTGGGATTTCATCTTCTCTATCTGTCCTCTCATCTTCATAATTTTGTGATTGATATTGCGCTCTTACTGCTGCAAATTTAGTATTTTCGGCTTCATAATCATACTTAGCTTGATCTTTAATATCAATTTTCCAACCAGTGAGACGGGCTGCTAACCGCACATTTTGCCCTTCTTTACCAATGGCTAAACTCAGTTGATCTTCGGCAACTAAAACGTGGGTTTGGCGACTTTCTGGGTCCATGAGTCTGACTTCATCTACCTTGGCTGGACTCAACGCATTGGCAATATAGGTAGCTGGGTCTGGTGACCAGCGAATGACATCAATTTTTTCACCTCGTAGTTCGTTAACTACGACTTGGATTCTTGATCCTCTCGCACCAATACAAGCGCCAACGGGGTCTACATCTCGATCTAAGGTATCAACGGCAATTTTTGTTCGCGGTCCAACATAACGAGAGGGGGGATTGGCTTCTCGCGCTACGGCGACAATTCTGACTACTTCATCTTCAATTTCTGGGACTTCGTTGGCGAATAAATAAACTACTAAACCGGCATCAGCACGGGATACCATCAATTGTGGACCCCTTTGCTGTCCTTGGGAAACTTTTTTTAGATATACCTTAAAGGTAGCATTCGCTCGATAGTTGTCGTTGGGTAGCTGTTCTCGCTTTGGTAATTCTGCTTCTACTTCTGATTGTCCAAAGCCGCTACTAACTGCTAAAACTACAGATTGGCGTTCAAATCGTAGGACTCTAGCTTGTAAAACTGTGCCTTCTAAGTCTTGAAACTCTTCTTGCACCATTTGGCGTTGTTGATCTCGCAATTTTTGCGCTAATACTTGTTTTGTCTGCATGGCGGCCATGCGCCCAAATTCCCCTTGATCTGGGGTGACATCCAAAACTACGGAATCTCCCAGTTGCGCTTCTGGGGCTACTTGCTGTACTTCGTCTAGGGAAATCTGATGGTCGCTGTTACTAACTGTTTCAACAATGTTTTTGGTGGAAAGAACACGAAATCCTTGGCCTTCTATATCTAATTCTACTTCAAAATTCTTAAAATACTCCTCATCAAATTGTTTACGTTCTAAATTTTGGGCGCGACGATAACGTTCGTAACCTTTGAGTAATGCTTCTCTAATGGCTGCTTGTACAGCTAAACGTGGTAAGTTGCGTTCTTGGCTAATACTTTCTATTAGCTCTTTTAATCCCGATAAGGTCACCATTGACATCCGCAGTCTCCTAAATTTTTATCTAAAGTCAGCACAATGAGATCATGGTGATGGGTAATTATTTCTCTATGACTAAATTACTCCTCACCAATTACCTTTTTTCCCGTTCCCGAAGCTAATTTCTAAAATCTCATATTGATTAGCAATGCTCATTTATTTGTACTCTGGTGATGAGGTCACGAGGAATTTCTACTACACGACCTTTCTGGTTAAGATAAACAGTAGTCTCATCTCGACGCATTAATGAACCTATCCACTCTGGCTTTTTTTCGTAGGCTGGGGAAGTGGAAATCACTACGGGAAATCCTTTGAAGGATATAAATTCCCTGTCTGTTACTAGTTGTCTGGAAATACCAGGACTAGATACTTCCAATATATAAGCGTCTGATATGATCTCTGTGGCATCTAATGACGCTTCTAAGGCACGGCTCATCCTTTCACAATCATCCAGGCTAATATCCTGTAGAGGATTAAATATGTCTACCCGTAGGATTGGTGGAGTTTGATTTGTATGAAAAACTACATTAACAATTTCCAATCCTAATTCTGTTGCTACTGGTGTCGCCAAATCAATAATTTGTGGTATTAAAGGATGAGTCATGAGATAATTCAATAAAAAAAGTGGGCTTTAACCCACTTCCTGCGATAGGGATATCTTCCAAGAAGTCTTGTGACGCACTCCATGAGTTCGTCCCTAACATGAGTGTAGCCTATTTCTTTAATTAATGTGGTTATTGATTTTTGTGATTTATTTGTAATTGTAATTTTTAGTTTCATTTAAACAAGTAGATTGAGGATCAAAAAACATGAAAGCAATATTAATGACAGCAGCGGGTAAGCCAGATGTTTTACAGTTACAGGAATTACCTCAACCTGTACCAACAAACAAAGAACTTCTAATTCGCGTTTTAGCAGCTGGTGTTAACCCTATTGATACTAAATTACGTCAACGAGGTACATTTTATCCTGAACATAAGCCGGCTATTTTAGGATGTGATGGTGCTGGTATAGTAGAAGCTGTGGGCGCTGATGTGCAAAAGTTCCAGGTTGGTGATGAAGTATATTTCTGTTATGGTGGTTTGGGCGCACATCAGGGAAATTATGCTGAATACACTACTGTTGATGAAAGATTTGTCGCTTTTAAACCCAAGTCTGTTTCTTTTGCAGAAGCAGCAGCCGCACCCCTGGTTTTAATTACTGCGTGGGAAGCTTTATATGAACGGGGAAGACTTGAACCGGGAGAAAGTGTATTAATTCATGCTGGCGCTGGTGGTGTTGGTCATGTAGCCATTCAATTGGCTAAACTCAAAGGTGCAAGGGTAGCAACTACGGTTAGTTCTTTGGAAAAGGCTAATTTGGTTACTGAAATTGGCGCTGACAAAGTGATTCTCTATCGAGAAACTGATTTTGTCAATTCTGTATTAGACTGGACTGATGGTGTAGGTGTGGATTTAGTGTTTGATACTGTTGGTGGTGATATTTTTGAAAAGTCTTTTCCCGTAGCACGCATTTATGGTGATATTGTCACTATTCTCGAACCTAAAGCTAATACTGTTTGGAAGGTTGCTAGAAATAGAAATCTACGAATTAGTTTGGAATTAATGTTGACACCAATGTTATCAGGAATTGTGGAAGCATTAGAACATCATGGAGATATTTTACAACAATGTGCGAATTGGATAGATGAAGGTAAGTTAAGGATTAAAGTTAGTCAAACTTTTCCTTTAGCTGAAGCAGCACAAGCACATACTTTAATTGAAAATGGTTCGGTTTTAGGTAAGGTTGTTTTATTAAATTGATAATTAAGGAGGAAATTTGTTGAGATAATTGTGTTTATAACATTCCCATTCTTTTCCAGTTAAAATAATAGGAATTTAACTACAGATAAACACAGATACAGGGGTTTCCGCTCTTATGAGGTACATATTAAGCCCCCTCTCGAAGCAGGGGGTTTTCATTTTCTAAATTCTAGCAGAAGAAAGAGCAAAACTTTTACTATTATTTGCTCTTTTTTTTGTTCATCATCTATTAAGTAAATATTTTCTTTTATGATTAGCTATATATAGTTATTTTGGACAGCAAA
>JBJUHT010000316.1:0-18608 GCA_046070105.1 Dolichospermum sp. | reverse complement strand
ATGGTAAAAACTCAACTCCCTTGCGTGTAAATATAATCTACAGACACTCTTGAGACAACCATAGAGTTTATCCCCTAAAATCCTCATTCCCAGTCCTCTACTATCAGCAGCATGAACCCGTAATTGATGGGTACGTCCAGTCAGAGGTATAAATTCTATTCTGGTATATTTTCCTTCTGCGCCTATTACACGAAAGCGCGTTAAACTAGGCTTACCCCGTTCTAAATCCACTTGTTGATAGGGACGATGATCTGGATTTCCCCATAAAGGTAAATTAATTTCCCCTTCATGAATAGTTAGAGAACCTGTAATTATAGCCTCATAAACTTTATGAATTTTCCTTTGTTCAAATTGTTGACTTAATTGGGAATAAGTAACTAAATCTTTAGCTATTAATAAAATCCCAGAAGTATCTTGATCTAAACGATGTACAGCTATTATTTCCTGATTATATAAATAACTTAAACGACTAATTACACTATCTTGATTATGAGAATAACGACCCGGAACAGACAATAATCCTGATGATTTATTAACTGCAATTAGCCATTCATCCTCATAAATTATTTCTGGTTGATTTAGCTTTAATCCTGATAATAAAAATCCCATTAATGGCTGACATCTTTCCAAGCAAGCACCATAAAATTCTCCAGAAACCTTATTTTCTATAGAAGAATTACCCCACCAAAATTCAGCCATTGCTAAAGGTTTTAATCCATGGTTTGCAGCATAATTTAATAATTTAGGAGCGCAACATTCCCCCGTTCCAGTTGGTGTTCCTCCTGGTAATAATTGCTGTAAAGATAGAGATTGTCCAGAAAAATTAGTTAGACTATAAGCAGCGTGCATTTGTGTTTGTAATTTGCGAGATAGTTCTTTGCGCTGTTGTCTTAATTCCGTAATTTTTCTATCTGCGGCGGCTATAATCTCCTGCAAAGGCTGTAAAACTTCATTTTGACGACGTTTGATATTTCGTCGTTCAATTCCCTGTTGACGGCTTTGTGCTGCTAGTTTTTCTAAGGCAATTTTTAGAGATTCACCGCTAAGAATTTGCTCTAATTTTTGCCGTTGTTCCTGTCGTTCTAGTTTGCTATGATGATGATGTAAACTAATAGCGTGTAATTGTTGGTTATATTCATCAGAGAGAGTTTGATATGTTTGTCTTTCAGGAATTTTTTGGAGATTAATTATCTCTTGTTTAATAGTTTCTAATTCTGCTAAAGTCTGAGTTTCTAATACAGCCACTTCCTGTCTACCAGGAATAGGTGGAATCCAACCCTCAACCAAACTATTACCATGGAATAAACCAGAAAATGCCTTAATAACTCTTAATTCACCATTGGGTAATTCAACTAATAAAATACCATACATTTTTCCCTCACAGAAATAAGGATAATTTTCCTCAAGTTTTTGCATGAGACTATGGGCTATAGCTTCTGCTAAACCAGTGCGAGGTAATTTTAATATTTCACCGGTTTGGGGACATTTACCTTCATAGTAATAGTTTGGTTGTGAGGGAGAAATTATAGAATCAGAGTTGATAAAATCGGAAATTGGATGAAGAATAGTCATAATAGTCAGAAAAAAATATATATAAGGTTCTTAACCCACGAAGGTGGGTTTTGTTTGTGTAGACGCGATTTCTAATCGCCCGGTTAGCTAATTTTTCTTAAATTCAATTATTTTTCTAACAACAAAAAGCAAACATAGACTAATAGATAAAATAACTGCAAAGGGAGTGATAAAAGTCCAATTACCAGACATTTTATCTAAAATATGCCAGGGAAGTATAAACAAACATAGATAGGTTAAATTGTGGATTTTTTTCCAATTTGCTTTAAGTTTTCTAACACTTTCGTCATTAGAAGTTATAGCTAGAATCGTGAAAATAATTATTGATGATAAACCTTGGAAATAAGTAATCCAAGTATTAAAATCTAACAAATTTAAAGACCTTGTCCAGATCAATAATGCACCGTGATTACAAGCAAAACAAAAAGCAGCAACACCAGTGTAGCGTCGGTTTCTTAATAAGCTTTTCCAAATAGATTGTTGCTTATAGAAATTCGGAAAAATTGTTTTTATCATAGTCGGAATAATAGTCAATGAATAATATATTAAAGACAAAAAACCGATAATATTTGCATAATCAATATATGGCATTAAAAAAAATAAAACGACACTGACAGTGTAACTAATAAATACTAATGCGACAAAACTCAAACAGACCTTGAAGTTGTTATTAAATAGAGAGTTCATGTCCAGATTCCTTTAATGAATGAATACTTAGATATGAGTACCGAAATGGGAATAGCAGAACCATGAGGATCTTTCCACTCTGGTAAATCATGAGTCCATGTAGTACATCTATATTATAGAACTTGATCTGAAAACGTGAAAAATTATTATACCATCCTCACATTATTAACTAATGTTATCGTTCATCTTCCGATGGTTTATAGTCTCCACTTGGTTTAATCTCAAACTCTAAATCTTTCTACTTTTATCCTTCCTCAAGCCACTGTTCATAACCACATATCAGCAATCTTTTCTTTAAATTAGCGATCGCTTCAGATGTGGGTACATCAATTGACTGTACCCGATATACATCATTGATAACAACACTATAATCTTTACCGCTATAGTAAGCTACAACTTCAGCTAAATTTCTATCTGACATTTCTTCACTGAGTAATGCTAAAAGCGGTAAATAATTTTGTGGTTCTATCCCCTTGGGAAAAGCACATTGAATTAATTTATATGTACTTTGTAGATGTGGTGAAATAGTGATTTGCATGATTAATTACCAGTTAAAGGAAAAGGTGGATGAATATATACATGAAAATCCACACCTTGAGCAGAAGCGGCTCTGACTGCTTTTGCATCTGCTGTGGTGGTGACAATATTTAGTTGATCACCTGTACCTAATATAATAATATCGTTTATTCCTAATTTTCGTGTTGGTTGTAGGTTTAAAGCTTTAGGTGATGGGTTATCGGGGATGATAGTTACTCTTTGCAAAAGGCGATTAGCTCTGTTTTGTTCTGATACTTTCGCAATAGGTCTACTATGTTAGTGAACTCAGTAAAAGCAGTTTGAGTCATTACCATTTCTTTTCCGTTTACGTATTGTCGCAATTCATAGCGATGAGGGGAATTTTCGGCTATAAGAGCTATAGCAGTGCCAGTATCTAAATTAATCATTCAAATATTTCTCTTAACAACAATGGTAAATGGGTTATGTATTTTACCATTTATTACCTTTTTACTTAAAAGTGATTCCTGCGGAGCGCTTCGCTATCGCCTGTGGTACTGAGTTCCGCACAATCGCACTTCTCCACCATAGTCTAACTAAGAGCGATTCCTGCGGGGTGCTTTGCAATCGCACTATTTTTTGATTATGTAAAATATTTGATTATCCTTAATCTTAGGCTCAACGCTTACAGCAACATTTGTTTTTTCTAAAACTGTCAGTTCTTGATATGATTTGTTATTTAATTCAATTGTTAAAATAGGTTTTTTATAAAATCTACCTTCTTTATTTTCAACAATTAGCATATCTCCCACTTTTATCGTATAATTTTCAAGTTCAAACGCCAATACTTTATTAGCATAAGTATTAATCACATTTTCTATTTTTTGAAAAGTATGTCTGGATTCTTCTTTGATAACTTGTTCAAATAATGTCTGAAAAATAGCTTGACAATATTTCTCTAAAAATTGAATATAAGGTTCTAATTCAGATATTTGAAGTAGGTTATCTTCTTCTGTTGATTTTTCTGAACCGTGAGCAATTTCGTTTCTTCTTTCCACTAAATCATTGATTTTTTTGTACAAAATATCTTTTTCTATTCTGGAAATTCTTTCTGGTGTTAAACCAATTTCATTTTTAAGTTCTTCATTTTTTAACAATTCATCATTCAAATCCAAATTTAACTTGTTGAATAACTCTACAATTTTATTATGTTTTAAATTACCTGACAAAAGAACAAAAGCATCTGTATTAATTTGATATTTGCTAGGATTAACTATACAATTATTAAGTTTATTTAATACTTCCTCTTTTGTAAGACGTTGATATTTAGCACTTTCTCTAGTTGTAATAGTATTTATCAATTTTAAAGAAAGTTCAAAATGATTTTCTCTAATTTTTTCGTGTATTTGTGTATATTCAGGTATGACACTCGATAGAAAATCAAGATACTCTTTAATCCATATTTCTACATATTTTTCTAGCAGTCCATATAGTGAAATAATAGATGCTTTATATTCAAATATTCGTCTGTCTGTTCTAAAACCTCTATCGTGACTACTTAGCGTATTAAGTAAATTTTTTATTTGCTCATTATCATTATCTTGAACATGATAAGCAGCTACATCATTTACATATTGAATATGTTTTAAATATTCTCGAATTTGATTGAGTTCTTTTTTAAATCTTTCTAATGATTCTATATTCATAATTTCTACCAAAGTTTATTTAATGTACTTTTGTAGAAAATTATCAAAATATCTAATTCGTGTTTCTAAACCTTTTCTGGTAGTATACCTACCTTCAAAAAGGAAACGATCATTTTCTTCTGCTACATATAACATTTTTTCATCAGAATACATCTCACGTTTGATTACTTCCTTATATTTTAATAATTCATTCTTAAAGTGAATTTTTCTAGCAAATACTTGCATCATTGCATCATACACTATTTTTAAAGGAGTGTTTTTATTACGATCTTCTTTTGGTGGAATAAAAGCTTTATTTCCTAATATTTGATAAATTATATCAATAGTATCATTAAATAGATTTTCCAGGTTTTTCATTGTTTGATCAGAATAGCTATTTGCTTGTTTTAAATATTCATCTAGGAATTTATCAACTCCTGTAGATTTTAATTTATCAAAATGACGATAAGCAAAGAAGCGCAAAACTAATTCCACATCTTCCATCTTTTTATAATATTCATTTTCTAGTAATTTTTCTTCTCCTTCACTCTCTAAAGGAAAATACCACATTTTTCGGAAGGCTTCATTTTTGGAAAGTTTTATACATAATTGATTAAATTTTCCATTTTGTAAAGCATTTCTTGTTTCTTGAGGAGTTAACTTTTCTCCACCACTATTGAGTCTTTCAAAAACTATTCTTTTCAGTTCTTCCGCTTCTTCTTCACTTTTAGCTGTTTCTTGTAATAAAACAATAGATGATAAATAGCGCCTATCTATACCTTTTCTCACTTGCTCTGGTAAGTTTGTATAGTTTCTACCATCTAATTCTCTCCAATACTGTAATCCTTGTAGTTGAAACTTATCATTATAAAAATCATAAATGGTAGTTAATCTTTGTTGTCCATCCATTACTTCATAAATAGAATAGTCTATTTCATATAAAAATATAGGTGGGATTGGTACATTCATAATAAATGATTCTATCAACCTAGATTTACGAATATCATCCCATCTTTTTCGACGTTGATATTCAGGATCAAGAATGTATTTTTTACTATCTAGCATTGTTGGTATACTATCTAACGGATAACGAGCTTGTTCCGTAACAATTCTAATTTCACCCTTTTTATATTTTTCATTAATTTCTCTATCTGAAACTGATTCATGAATTGTATCTATATTCTCTGGAAAATTAAAAGTTTCTCCTAAAATTAAATCACTCTTTGTGATCATATTAGTTATTCCTTATGTTATTAATAATCTAGTTCCAGGTTAATTATCATTGGTCGTTACCAGTATATCATATTCTCCCACAAATACCCGTTTCATTAATTCTAAAAGTCACTAACCAACCAGTAGGATATTTTTCCCTTGCTTATTTAACGAATATATCACTCCTTCTCCTCTCTGCGCCTCTGTGTGAGAAAAACCAAAAAAACGGCAGAGAACCGAAATCCTCCACCGCTAAATTAACAATTAAAAAACCTAACTAAGACTCAACAGGGGTTAACAACTCCCGTGTTTGCTGAGAACTAACTTGAACAATGCCATTTTCATCAACGTCAACAAGAGCAGTATCACCGTCTTTGATGCGTCCAGACAGAATTTCTTCCGCCAAACTATCCTCCAACAAGCGCATAATTGCCCGACGTAATGGCCTTGCACCGTAGCTAGGACTATAACCCTCAGTGATCAAGCGATCCTTGAAGCGGTCTGTGACTTCTAAGACAATGCCTTTTTCCGTCAAGCGACCAAACACTTCCTTGAGCATGATATCGGCGATTTCCGTGACTTCAGCCTTATTCAACTGACGGAAGACGATAATTTCATCCAGACGGTTTAAGAATTCAGGACGGAAGTAATTTTTGAGTTCCTCATTGACTAAAGAACGAATGCGATTATACTGAGATTCATTAGCATCTTCAGCAAAATCGAAACCAATACCGCTACCGCCTTTTTCAATTACTTTAGAACCAATATTGGAAGTTAAAATTAGCAGAGTGTTCTTAAAGTCCACCGTGCGGCCTTTCGCGTCAGTTAAGCGCCCATCCTCCAAAATTTGTAAGAGCATATTGAAGACATCGGGGTGTGCCTTTTCGATTTCATCGAATAACACCACAGTGTAAGGACGACGACGGACAGCTTCTGTTAACTGACCACCTTCGTTGTAACCGACATAACCAGGAGGTGAACCGATCAACTTACTGACGGTGTGACGCTCCATGTATTCGGACATATCTAAGCGAATCATCGCTTCTTCTGAACCGAAGAAGTAAGAGGCTAAGGACTTCGCCAATTCAGTTTTACCTACCCCAGTTGGACCTGAGAAGACAAAACTAGCGATCGGCCGATTCGGATTTTTTAAACCGACACGAGCGCGACGAATAGCCCTAGAAACAGCCTTCACAGCGTCATCTTGACCGATGAGGCGCTGATGTAAGGTATCTTCCATGTGTAGCAACTTCTCGGACTCAGATTCAGTGAGTTTGTTAACTGGTACACCAGTCCAGGAAGCGACAATGTGAGCAATGTCTTCTTCTGTAACTACGGGTTCAATACCGTCACCACTAGAGCCGTTACTCTTAGTTTGGGCAATAGTGCGGATTTCCGCCTTAATTTCCATTTCCCGATCGCGCAATTCCCCCGCCCGATCAAAGTCCTGAGAACGGACTGCATCATCTTTTTCCTTTAAGATTTGCCGTAGTTCCTTATCTAATTCCTTAGCTGCTGGGGGCAGTTGGGAGTTAATTAAGCGCACCCGTGAGCCGGCTTCATCCACCAAATCAATGGCTTTATCTGGCAAATAGCGATCGCTAATGTAACGGTCAGACAACTTAGCTGCCGCCACCAATGCTTCATCGGATATTTTCAGCTTGTGGTGTGCTTCATAGCGATCGCGCAAACCATATAAAATTTCTATCGTCTCATCAACGCTTGGTTCACCCACCATCACAGGTTGAAAACGTCTTTCCAACGCTGCATCCCGTTCGATGTGCTTGCGGTACTCATCCAAAGTAGTCGCGCCGATACATTGTAATTCACCTCGCGCCAAAGCTGGCTTGAGGATATTCGCCGCATCAATCGCCCCTTCTGCCGCGCCCGCACCGATAAGGGTGTGAACTTCGTCAATAACTAGGATGACATTACCCGCCGAGCGGATTTCATCCATAATTTTTTTCAGACGTTCTTCAAATTCACCGCGATATTTAGTTCCTGCTACCAGCAGACCAATATCCAGAGTGACTACACGCTTATCTTCCAGGATATCGGGGATATCCTTGCTGGCGATACGTGAAGCTAAACCTTCAGCAATGGCGGTTTTACCAACACCAGGTTCACCAATTAAAACTGGATTATTTTTCGTCCGGCGACCCAAAATTTGGATTACCCGCTCAATTTCCTTGGCGCGTCCCACCACAGGATCGAGCTTGTTATCTATGGCCATTTGGGTCAGGTTTGAACCAAACTCATCCAGAGTTGGGGTTTTAGTGCGACCAGAGGGGCCACCCGGCGTAACTTCCGCCGTTTCTCCCAACATCCGAATCACTTGGGTTCGCACCTTGGTCAAATCTACACCCAGGTTTTCTAGCACCCTAGCTGCCACACCTTCACCTTCACGGATCAGGCCCAACAGCAGATGCTCGGTACCAATGTAGTTATGCCCTAATTGGCGTGCTTCTTCCAAGGATAGTTCTAGAACCCGCTTTGCTCGTGGCGTAAACGGAATTTCTACGGCGACAAAGCCTGAACCCCGTCCTATGATTTTTTCAACTTCAATGCGAGCATCTTTGAGATTAACTCCCATTGATTTCAGCACCTTGGCGGCCACCCCTGTACCTTCGCCAATCAGACCCAGGAGGATCTGCTCAGTTCCGACAAAGTTGTGACCTAAACGGCGGGCCTCTTCTTGGGCCAGCATGATTACCTTAATGGCTTTTTCTGTGAAGCGTTCAAACATGGCATTTTTCCCATCACCTGCGTCGTGCCGGTATGCTGATTTTAGCACAGGCTAAAGTTTTGGGTATCTGTATAAAGAATTTAGATATCCAATCACTATGACACAGCTTGATGGGTTGATTACTACCTATATAATTATTTTTTCTGGAGGTATTGTAGTGAGGAGGGTGATTTTACCAGCATTTTTGGGGCTAAATCCACATCATTTGTTATTGATGTATTTATTTTTTTTAGCTTTCTCAAGCACCATTTATTATCACACAATAGCGATCAATGTCAATCCATTGAGCAATTTTATAAGATATTTTTATCAAAAAAGAATTTCATAAAAAATATTCTGATTGAATAACCTCACCAAAAAATTATTTGATCTTCACAATTATAGTTAAACTTATTTAAGTTTACTTATTCAGGTTTTTGTTTTGATTTGTCGAGGCTTTGATTTTACTGGTGTAAAAGATATCTAATAAATTGATAAATATTGAGATCCCCGACCTCTTTAAGAAGTCGGAGATCTATATTGTGGACATGATTATAAGTGCAATTGATGAAGCAAATGATGAGTCACAGGTAAACTGTCTACCACCATTCCTAAACACAACAGCATCATGTAGGAAATGGAGTATAAAAATAACTCCCGTGCTATGGTTTTATCTTCGGGATTTTGCAATAAACGCCAAGACTTATGGACAAATACACCGCCTAAAGTCAAGGCAATAACAGCATAGACAATACCACTAGCGTGTAAGGGATAAAACAGGAATATAGTAGCGGTGACAGTAATTACCGTGTAAAACCAAATTTGTCTTACTGTGGCTTGATCCCCTGCCACCACAGGTAACATTGGTATCCCTACCTTAGCGTAATCATCACGAATCATCAAAGCCAAAGCCCAGAAATGGGGGGGTGTCCACAAAAAGACAATGGCAAAAATTAACCAAGCTGCCCAACTCAAAGTATCTGTCACCGCAGCCCAACCAACTAAAGCGGGAATTGCCCCAGCAGCACCACCAATGACAATATTGTGAGTGCTATGACGTTTGAGCCAGTGAGTATAGACTAAAACATAAAAGACGATACCAGAGAAGGCTAAAAATGCGGCTAGGAGATTGGCGAATACAGTGAGGAGAGTAAAAGAAAGTACAGCCAGAACGATGGCGAAAATAAAAGCATCACGGGGTTGTACCTTACCAGAAGGCAGAGGACGGTGGCGTGTGCGTTCCATATCATAATCTATATCTCGGTCATAGATACAGTTAATAGTTTGGGCGCTGGCTGCCGCTAAAGTCCCACCAATCATGGTAATAATTAACAGCCAAGGATCTACCTGTCCCTGGGCAGCTATCCACATACTTCCAGCAGTAGTGATTAATAGCAGGGGGATAATACGGGGTTTGGTTAACTGGTAGTAACTGTGAACGACTTGAAGAAATGTGTCGTGCTGACGACGAGAGACATTAGTCTCAATCATGTTGGGCTTTTTCCTTATTTTTCAAGAACTCAGCAAACCGCTTTTTTGCTAGGAATATGAAGATGTGGCTTTATGAATTGGGGCTGTGAGTGGGAGTCAATGAATCTCGCAGTGATAAAACTGTAAATACCACCAAAGTACCGAGTAAAGTTGCACCGATAGCTTGGTGAGAAACAGTGAGAGGTTCAACTTGTAAATGTAAGTAAAAGGTAGCCACACCCAATAAAAGTTGTAAAATCAACAAACCACCCGCCATATTAGCCAGTTTCCGCAAAACAGGATGTAGTGCTGGTGTGCGCCAAGAAATCAATACCACCGCCAAAGTAGCTATAGTTGGGGGTACTAAGCCAAAAATATGACTATACATAACATCACAAAGTTGTTCACCAGCCAAACACTGGTGTAAAGCCCAGCGAGAACCCACTAAAGCCCCCAGGAGACTTTGTAAATAGACACAAATAGCAGCAGTTAAACCCAGTATGGGTAACTTACCTACTGTTCCCGTTCCTTGATAAGAGGCCAGACTTGTACCGATAATTAACAAAGTGGTGAAAAATAGTAGTGCTGTTCCCAAATGGGCAGTAACGATATCAAACCGCAACAATTCAGTGACAGTCAGTCCTCCCAAAATCCCTTGGAAGACAATTAAAAATAAGGCGAATGTAGAAGCCCAAGGTAGCCACTTGGGTAAAGAAGAACGATACCACCAAGATAAACTACAAAGGGCGATCGCACTCAAGCCAATTAAAGCCGCATCTAAACGATGAAACCACTCCAAAAACACCTGGAGATTCATTTGCTGGGCTGGAACTAACTCCCCATAGCATAAAGGCCAGTCAGGACAAGCAAGTCCAGCATTCATGACGCGGGTGGCGCTGCCTATAGCCATCAAAATTAGGGTGGCTATGCAGATTTTCCACACCAAGCGACGAATCAGATCCTGGGGTTGCTGTCTAACTTTTGCCGCTTGATTTTGTGGTTCTAAGACAAATTCGTTCATTAACAATACCTTGAGATTGCTTGTGCTGTGAAGAGTGGGAAATTTTTTTGATTTAGTCCCTCCATTTACCCTAACCTATAGGTCAGAATGTAGAAATTAGCTTTCTCTTATACTTTGGATCACTTTAGCTAGTTTTAGCTGTAATATTTTGTGCTTTTTTGCAGATAGTAACAGGGCAGAAGGGAGAGATCTTAGGATTTCAAGGACAGATAACTTATCTCTCTTGTACTCAAAATTGCGATCCTCGTCCAAAAAATTAATAAAGATTTCAGACCAGCGCGTACTATATCTCATCCCCTGCATTACCTTAGTAAATGGAGTTACTTTTTTCATGAACAAAATTTACGCTCAATATCTTTCCAGGCCTCTCTCTTTTGTGATTTTCGCGCCTTTGTGGTTAATAGGCAGTGGTGTCTAACTCAAGGGTGAAGTAACTTGTAGTTAAATTAGCTAATTGATAAAAAATCCGCCATGAAAATTCCAAGTACAATCTGGACATTACTCATTGGCATTGTCCTCACCCTCACAAGTCTCTGGTACGGTCAAAATCACGGTCTGTTGCCTACAGCGGCCTCCGATGAAGCCCCCTTGGTAGATGGTCTATTCAATGCCATGATGACTGTTTCTACAGGTATATTTTTGATTGTTGAAGGTGTTTTAATTTACGCCGTTATTAGATATCGTCGTCGTGCTGGTGACAATGAAGATGGTCCGGCAATTGAGGGTAATGTGCCTCTGGAAATCCTCTGGACGGCGATCCCCGCAATTATCGTTATCGGTATTTCTGTCTACAGTTTTGATGTATACAATAACATGGGCGGTTTTGATCCCCATTCAGCCCATGCAGCACCCATGATGGAAGAATCCATGAATATGCCGGGAACGGCTATGGCCGCTACCTTAAAGGCCGCATCTGTACAAGTAGCACAATTAGATGATAATTCCGATACTGTTACTAAACCAGCGGAGTTAGTTGTTAATGTGACTGGACTCCAATATGCTTGGTTATTCACCTATCCAGCCACGGAAGTGACAACCGGTGAACTGCATTTACCTGTTGGTAAAACCGTAGAAATTAATTTGACAGCTAATGATGTCATCCACGCGTTTTGGATTCCTGAATTTCGACTTAAACAGGATGCTATTCCTGGTAGACAAACGAGTTTACGTTTTACTCCCTCAAAAACAGGTGAATACAATTTAATTTGTGCTGAATTGTGTGGACCTTATCACGGGGTGATGAAAAGCCCAGTAGTAGTGGAACCACAGGAGGCTTTTGATCAATGGCTGCAAGAACAATTAGTTGCAAGCAAGGATATACCCAATCAAACGATGGCTATGAACGCTGATAAATTCCTTTCTCCTTATATTCAGGATATGGGTATTAATTCAGAAGTTTTGCATCAAATTAAGTAGGGAATTACAAAATACAGCGAATAAAATTCGCGGCTACACAAACAAAACACCCCCGGCGAATAAAATTCGCGGCTACACAAACAAAGTCCGCCTTCGCGGACTAATAAAAAATCGAGGTCATTTAAAATGAAGGTGAGTTTCGACTGTGTGGACGTGGTTTTTAAGTTCTTTTTAACTTCTTTAAAATATGACACAGGCACAATTAGAAGCAACTGATCACAACCAAAATTATACTCAAGAACATAAAGAAAGACATTGGCGAGATTTTTTTGGTTTTAGTACAGATCATAAGGTGATTGGGATTCAATACTTAGTCACTTCGTTTATTTTTTACTGCATTGGCGGTGTAATGGCAGATTTAGTGCGGACAGAATTACGCACTCCAGAAGTAGATTTTGTCACGCCAGAAATCTACAACAGCCTGTTTACACTCCATGCCACAATCATGATTTTTCTGTGGATTGTACCAACTGGAGCGGGATTTGCTAACTATTTAATACCGCTGATGATTGGGGCTAGAGATATGGCATTTCCTCGCCTCAATGCTGTGGCTTTTTGGATGGTTCCCCCCGCAGGTATCCTACTAATTGCTAGTTTAGCGGTAGGTGATGCCCCTGATGCCGGTTGGACTTCTTACCCCCCACTGAGTTTGGTAACAGGCCAGGTGGGTGAGGGTATTTGGATTATGAGTGTGTTGCTTTTGGGAACTTCTTCTATTTTGGGGGCGATTAATTTTCTCGTCACTCTTGTGAAAATGCGAGTTCCTAGCATGGGTATCTATCAAATGCCCTTATTTTGTTGGGCAATGGTGGCAACTTCTGCACTAGTATTAATATCTACACCTGTATTAGCGGCAGCTTTGATTTTACTGGGTTTTGATTTGTTGGCCGGAACAACGTTTTTTAACCCCAGTGGTGGAGGTGATCCTGTTGTTTATCAACATATGTTCTGGTTCTATTCCCACCCAGCAGTTTACATCATGATTTTGCCTTTCTTTGGGGCAATTTCGGAAATTCTGCCAATTCACGCCCGAAAACCGATTTTTGGCTATAAAGCGATCGCTTTTTCGTCCCTAGCTATCAGTTTCTTAGGTTTAATCGTCTGGGCGCACCATATGTTTACCAGCGGTGTCCCTGGTTGGCTACGGATGTTTTTTATGATCACTACCATGATCATCGCTGTCCCCACGGGAATTAAAATTTTCGGTTGGTTGGCAACTATCTGGGGTGGTAAAATCCGCTTCACTAGCGCCATGTTGTTTGCTATGGGCTTTTTAGCAACTTTTGTGATTGGTGGTATTAGCGGTGTGATGTTGGCCGCAGTTCCTTTTGATATTCATGTTCACGATACCTACTTTGTAGTGGCACATCTCCACTATGTCTTATTCGGTGGTAGCGTGTTAGGCATTTTCGCGGCCATTTATCACTGGTTCCCGAAAATGACAGGACGGAAAATGAATGAATTTTGGGGTCAGGTCCATTTCGCTTTAACCATGATTGGTCTGAATATGACTTTCTTACCCATGCACAAACTGGGATTAATGGGTATGAACCGTCGTATTGCTGAATATGATCCTAAATTCACCGCTTTGAATGAAATCTGCACCTGGGGATCTTATATATTGGCCGTCTCTACCTTACCATTTATCATTAATGCCGTTTGGTGTTGGTTCTATGGTGAAAAAGCTGGTAATAATCCCTGGCAAGCATTAACTTTAGAATGGATGACTAGTTCCCCTCCTAGTATCGAGAATTTTGAAACTCTACCGGTTTTGACTACTGGCCCTTATGATTATGGGGTGAGTAAGCAACGAGTTGAAGCTGAACCTGTGTTAACGCCCCAAGTTAAATCAGCACTTTAAAGAGAAAATTTGGCGTTGCTAAATAAAGGATTTTTTTCTCGCAGAGGCGCGAAGGCGCGGAGGGTAAGAAATTAGGGTCTTTTGATTTACCTCAGTTCAGCAACGCTAAAAACTTTTAACCCATTACCCATTACCAATTACCCATTACCAATTTAATAATTTATGCAAGGTCAAATTATTGAGGCGACTCATACTGAGTTAAATCATCATCAATCAGTTTCTGGTCACGAAGCACACCCAGATCATCGTTTGTTTGGTCTGTTTATGTTTCTGGTGGCTGAGGGGATGATTTTTATGGGTTTGTTTGGTGCATACCTGACTTACCGTTCTACTATTCCTGTCTGGCCACCGGCGGGAACTCCAGAGTTGGAATTGTTGTTACCCACTGTGAATACTTCTATTTTGATAGCTAGTAGTTTTGTTATGCACAATGCTGATACTGCTATTAAAAAGAATGATACTAAGGGAATGCGGCTGTGGTTGGTAATTACGGCGCTTATGGGTGCTGTTTTTTTAGCGGGTCAGGTTTATGAATATAGTCATTTAGAGTTCGGTCTGACTACTAATTTATTCGCTAGTGCCTTTTATGTTTTAACCGGTTTTCACGGTTTGCACGTTACTATCGGTGTTTTGGCAATTGTAGCAGTTTTGTGGCGATCGCTTACTCCGGGTCATTATAGTGATAAAAATCACTTTGGTATCGAAGCGGCGGAAATTTACTGGCACTTTGTAGATGTAATTTGGATTGTTTTATTCGGGTTACTCTATTTACTGTAGGTATTTATTACTTAGTTGTTCACTCCACTTGAATAACCCACAGTCCCCCCCTTGGGGGTTTTTTTATTTGTACTGGTGAATAAGCATATATTATTACCGTCAATTCCGCAGAGAATGTTGGAAAAGTCAGATTTCTAACTTCTTTAATAAATCAGGAATCTCACAAATCCAACATTACAGCAGTTTTCGGCGATTTAAACCAGACTTTGATTACCTTCTTCCTTTGCGCCTTCCTTACTTTGCGCCTTTGCGCGAAACAAAAAACGTGGTTCATTTACCAGCAAATTGGCCGTAATAAAATTAAAATAGTCCTTTTCTGCGGCGATTTTTCTGTGGTGTTTTTCCTAAAGGAACTACTTCAGCTTCACTACCTTCCCTAGCTACTCGAATTAACAAAGCAGAAGATAATAAACTAGCAATCATAGAATTACCACCATAACTAAACATAGGCAAGGGTAAACCTGTAGTTGGTAATGCACCTGTAGTTACACCAATATGTAATAATGATTGTCCAACCATGACAAATACCACACCAATTGCGACTAATTGGGAGATCAGATTTTTGGATTTGAGAGCGATAATTAATCCTAAAGTCGCAAATATTGCTAACATTAGTAATAATAAAATACCGCCAACAAAACCAAATTCTTCCGAAAAAATTGCAAAGATAAAATCAGTATCTTGAATTGGTAAATAGAATAACTTTTGTTGAGAAAGTCCAAATCCAGATCCCCAAGTTTGACCCGAACCCACAGCCAATAAACTTTGTACCAACTGATAACCATCTCCTGTAGGATCAGCCCAAGGATTCATAAAAGACATAATACGTTTGCGTTGATATTCTTTGATGCTAATACTGATTAATGCTAATAACACACCACCTAAAGCTGTTCCTCCCAAGTATTTATATGGTATTCCTGATGCTAAAGCAATAAACCAAATTGTCATTCCACAAAGTGCAGTTGTACTTAAATTAGGTTGGGCTAAAATTCCTAAAAGCACAAGACAAAAAACACCCAACCAAGACAAACGAATTCCCCAGTTCAGTTTTTCCCACTGACCAAAAAGTGTTGCACTTTGTAAAACTAAAAATGGTTTAATTAATTCTGATGGTTGGATAGGAATTGGTCCAATAGCTATCCACCTAGCAGCGTCAAAAGCTTTTTTTCCTAATCCTGGAATTAATGTCATGAAAATTAACAACAGGAAAAATATCAAAAACCAATGAGAAACCCCCAAAATTTTTCGTAATGGTAAATTGACAATGATCTTGAAAATAATTAAACCAACTATCGCCCAAAGAATTTGACGTTTGAAATAATATAAACCGTCACCTTGACGATCATCCGCAACGGGATAGGAAGCGGAAAAAAGGATAATTAAGCCAATAAACATCCACATTAATGTTAGCCAGCGCAATAATCGGGCTTCTAAACCCCAGCTAGAAACAGAATCATCAAAAATTGGAATTAAACGCAGTAGATTCACAATATATTAGAGGTATACAACGGGAAACAAGACTAATACTAAAGACATTTTTAAATTAAAACTAAATTATCTCGGTGAATCACGGTATCTGCTCTTTCATAGCCTAAAATTTCTGGAATGTCCCGTGAATGTCGGCCGCAAATTTGCTCTAATTCTTGACTATTATAATTCACTAATCCTCTAGCAATTTCATGGCCATGACTATCACATAATTGTACCGCTGCTTGATTGTCAAATTCTCCTTCTAGGGCTTTAATTCCCGCTGCTAATAGAGATTTTCCCCCTTTCGTAATAGCAGCGATCGCTCCTGAATCTAAGTATAATTTACCACTGGGAATTAATCCGTAAGCTATCCAACGTTTTCGGGCTGAGGTTGGTTCTGGTTGAGGTATAAAATGTGTTCCTATCAGTTCCCCTTGCATAATTTTGGCAATATTCCGGGGAAACCGCCCCTGGGTAATGACTGTGCGGATACCCGCAGCGATCGCAATTCTGGCCGCAGAAATTTTAGTCATCATCCCTCCTGTCCCCCATTGAGAACCCTGGCCACTTGTTTGAATTTGTAAATCTGTTAGTTCTTGCATACTACTAACTAAGCTAATAGGTTTAGCATCTGGCACAGAACGGGGATCAGCAGAATATAATCTATCAACATCCGTTAATAAAAATAACCAATCTGCTTCTACTAAACTAGCTACCAACGCAGACAGGGTATCATTATCACCAAATTTTAATTCTTCTACGGCTACTGTATCATTTTCATTGACTATCGGAATTACTCCTAAATTTAGTAATTCTTGAAAAGTGTTATTAGCATTAAGATAGCGGCTACGATGTACCAAATCTGCTCTCGTTAATAATACTTGGGCAATGGGCTGTTGCATTATACTAAATAAATCATCATATATACGTATTAATCTGCCTTGTCCGACAGCCGCTACAGCCTGTTTTAAAGCGATAGTTTTGGGACGCTCCATTAAACCTAAGCGCCCACAACCTACCCCTACAGCGCCGGAAGAAACTAAAATTACTCGATGTCCCTGTTGTCTCAAATCACAGAGAGTTTCCGCTAAAGTAGCAATGGTAGAAAGGGCTAATTGTCCCGTTTCCGGTTGGGTTAAGCTAGAAGTGCCGATTTTAACAACAATTGTTTTACTCATGAGTCAGTTATAGGAATTTATATCAGGTAACCTAACCTCCAAACCCTTTTCTAGCAGAGAAGGGTAGTAAGATTTACAGTCTCTACCCCAACGTATCACTAATATTAACCTGTTGTCCAAAAGAAACCTGATTTGTTGCTTGGTATTGAATTGTTAAAGAAAATGACTACATGAATTAAATATTCAAGAAAAATCCCTCTTGAAAAGGAATTAACCAATTAGGAAAATCAATTACTTATCCATTTTTTTGTTGACTTCAGCAAATTGTTTCTCTATCTTTTGATCAAGACGAGATAATATTTCTTCTAGGGTATAAGTCAGAGTTGGTGGGTTAGTTGTCATATATTTTGGTGATAGTTATTTTATAGACAATACAAACAGCTTTCGTCATTTTATTATTTTACCCCACTATTGTGAAGCAGAGGACAATATAGGCGGAAATTACTGAAGTGTGATCAGAACATTAACACGGATTTTGTAGGTTCTTTGTGGTAATAAGCCAGAAATATTGGTAATCTCAAGGTAAACTATAAGAATTAACCATAGGAAAGTTGATATAGGTGAGCAGAGGCGGAGGTAATAACTTGGACTGTGCGATAGCGAACTGCTTGCAGTAAAGTAGCTGCTCTACTAATAATCAATTATTACACTTCATTGCGAAATCAGCAACCAGACAAAAAACATGATAAGTTTTAAGGTACAACTATTACACCAAACTCACAAAGGAAAAAACAGTCACCATGGAATCAAACCTATTAACGGGCGTAACTGTAAACCATCAAGATATCAGTGACTATGTTGCCCATTTACAGTTGCACATGACACTACAAGCTCGCAATTTGGTTCCCAACTTCCAACAAAGTATACAAGATAGTCGTCAACAATTGCTTCATCAGACTCAAGCGGACTTTGAAAAGTTTGCTTCTCGTCAAACTTTATAGAAGGACTATAGATTTAAGACTATTTTTAGTAAAATTAACATAGAATAAGAGCAGATATTTGTGATTTTCACCTTTGGGGTATGATCGCGGTTTCTGCT
>JBJUHT010000315.1:0-11080 GCA_046070105.1 Dolichospermum sp. | reverse complement strand
AAACTGGATTAATAAAAAGGATCATAATAGGTAATGGGGAATGGGTAATAGGGAATAGGTAATAGGGAATAGGTAATAGGGAATAGGTAATAGGGAATAGGTAATAGGGAATAGGTAATAGGGAATGGGTAATTATCTCATTTTTGTGCTGCTAAAAAACTGGCAACTATTTGATTAAATTCTGTTGGGTTAGTTAAGAATGGCCAATGATTTCCGGGGACTTGACGAATAAGTAAATTTTTGAGATTGGTTTTGTAAGGTTGAATTTGCCAATTTTGGCGGTTGACACCTTTTTCTGGTTGTATAAAGAGGGCAGGTGTGTCAACTGGGTGAATAAAACCTGGTACTTCCATGACTGCATTAAAAATGCCATCACGGGCTGCTATAGTAAATTTACTCCCCCAAGTACCGTCGGGTTTTTGTGTAATTGCGGCTTGAAAAACTTGCTGTTGCAAAGAACTCCAATTTTGATATTGACTAAGTTGTTTAATTTTTTGTTCGGCTACTTCATAACTGGTAAAGGGTCCCATGCTTTTCAAGGAAGGTAAAACACGGTATAAAAGGGGAAATATGATCTTCAGAAAACTGGGCATTTTCCAGATAAAAATTGGGTCTACTAATGTGATACTTTTTAATCTGGCTGGGTTTTCTCTAGCCCAAATGACGGCTAATTTTCCTGTCCAAGAATGACTGACAATATGAGCCGCAGGCCACCCCATTTTATCCATTAATGCCTCTAAATCGGAAATTGCACTTTTAAAAGTGTAATCTTTTTCTGGTTTGCTGCTCTCACCATGACCACGCATATCTGGCGCTATTATATGGTATTCTGATTTTAAATAGTCTCCCAAACTTGACCAAACTAAAGCATGATCAGCCATACCATGTAATAATATTAATGGTTCTTGACCTTGATTCCATTCTAGGTAAGAAAGTTGAATATCAGATGTTGAGAGAGTTTTACGTATAGGTATCATTTGCTCGATTCTATCTAGGACAGATGGTTAGAAATTTTAGCAGAAAAAATCAATTTTCAGGTTTTATTTGTTAATTGATTTACAGAAATTCATGGACTAAATAAATGTCAACGTCAATGGTAGGAATACAAGATGAGAACGGAAAAAAACCGACATAAGTAACGAAAAGTAAAGTTGCCCAAAACCTGTTCCCTGTTCCCTGTTCCCTGTTCCCTGTTCCCTGTTCCCTGTTCCCTTGCCCCAACGACAATTTTTAACGCCAACCTACTTATTAAATTACAATTATTTATTATGCCAGAAATACATCAATCCATAGCCCAACATTATCACGAACGGACTAAGTATGATCCTCAAACTCTAGCTGCTAAAAATTATAATTTAGACTGGGCTAAACAACCAGTACCTTTCAAAGAGTACAAAATTGGTACTGATATTGATCTGAAACCTTATTTACAAGAAAATACACAAATATCCGCTCATGATCAAGATGCTCAATGGTGGCACAGGCTCTCTCACTTATTATTTCACAGTTATGGACTGACGGCAAAAATGCCTTCTATGGGTAGTGCAGTATATTTACGTGCTGCTCCCAGTGCGGGGGGTTTATATCCGGCTGAAGTATATTTAGTTTCTCGCGGTACACCTTTGTTACCACCAGGACTTTATAATTATCAATGTCGAACTCATTCTTTAATGCACTTCTGGGAAAGTGATGTTTGGCAAAATTTACAAGAGGCTTGTTTTTGGCATTCTTCCCTAGAAACCACTCAATTAGCTATTATTACTACTGCGGTTTTTTATCGTTCTATTTGGCGTTATGAAGATAGGGCTTACCGTCGTATTTTTCTCGATACTGGACATCTTTTAGGTAATATTGAATTAGCTTGTAATCTGGTAGATTATCGCTCTTATTTAATAGGTGGTTTTGTGGATAAAGCTGTTAATGATCTACTCTATATTGATCATGAACAGGAAGGAGCGACGGCTGTTTTAGCTTTGGCAGATTTGTTAGATATTCGCCAAAATTTACCTCAAGGTAGCACTGTTTTACCTTCTCCAACTGAAACTAATTATCCATCTATTCCTGACGGTGAATTACTAAAATATTTTCATTTACGAACCGAAATCACAGATACTACTAGCAGTAATTTAAAGTTACCAACTCTCAAAAAAGAAAGGTCTTTGGAGGATAAATATAATTTTCCTTTCTGTGATAAAATTACGACGGTAACTGCACCAATTTTTTGGGGTGAAAATTTATCAGAATTAGCAAATACTATCTATAAACGACGTTCTACTCGTGCTTATACTGGTGATAATTTAAGTTTTGATCAACTAAAGGCTTTACTTGATTTTACTTATCAACCACAAAATTACGTTGACCAAAATCTAGACCCTCACCCTGATTATTTTGATTTGAATTTAATAGAAACTTTTGTGGTGGTTTCTGGAGTTCAAGGATTAGATCCAGGTTGTTATTATTATGCACCTAAAGCCCAAGAATTACGACAAATTCGTTTTAAAAATTTCCGTCGGGAGTTACATTTTCTCTGTTTGGGACAGGAATTAGGTAGAGATGCAGGAGCAGTATTATTTCATACTGCCGACCTTGAAAATGCGATCGCTCAGTATGGTGATCGAGTTTACCGTTATTTACACACAGATGCGGGTATTTTAGGACAAAGATTAAATTTAGCAGCCGTTCGCTTAAATTTAGGTGTCAGTGGTATCGCTGGCTTTTTTGATGACCAGGTTAACGATGTCTTGGGTATTCCTGCTGACGAAGCAGTAATTTATATTACTACACTAGGAAAACCAAGGTAATAAAATCATTTTATGGAGCTAAGCGGATTCGAACCGCTGACCCCCTCAATGCCATTGAGGTGCGCTACCAACTGCGCTATAACCCCGAAATCCCAATTTATTCAGCTTTTGAACTTATTGGTGAGTTTTTTCATTATCTCTGTTGAGATTATATCTCACTTGATGTCAATTTTGTCAAGATATTTATGTTAAGAAATATTAAGCATTGAGTAAACATGAAAACCCTAGAACTTACCAATGTGCTGTTACCTGTTACCTGTTACCTATTCCCTATTCCCTATTCCCTGTTACCTATTCCCAGTTAAGAGTTCCCTGTTCCCTCCTACTTAATGCTGACAATTACTTATAGAAATCCAAGATGAATCTACTATTTGACTACCATCTTTCCCAGTTGTGTAATAATGTTCTTTTTTCCAAATAGGTGCATTGTGTTTTAACGTATTAATGGCATATTCACAAGCCGCAAAAGCCTGTCCACGGTGGGGACAACCTATAGCTACAAGTACACTAATTTCTCCAATTGACAATCTGCCAATACGATGATATATTGCCACTCGACTGATATCAGACCATTGCTGGCGAATATGATCAGCAATTTGATAAAATACCTGTAAAGCCATGGGTTCATAGGCTTGATACTCCAAAGCTACCACAGATTTACCGTCAGTCTGATTACGAACCATACCACTCATGATTACCACTGCACCATGAGCAGGATCATCCACCTGACTATAGATTTCCTCTACAGACAATGGTGCTAGTTTAATTCCAAAACTATCTTCAAGCCTGGGTTTAATTGTGATCATAGCTTACGCGCCTAATTGATACAAGGATCATCACCGTTAATAATTTTTAAAATCCCATTGTATAAGAATATCTGGCTGCTAATTATATGCAGAGGCAATTCCAAAACCCCAAAATCATGTAAAGTAATATTTTCATCTATTTACTAAAAACCACGATCATCCCATGCAAGTGCAACTCAGTGGATCTAAAAATCCTCTAGCGTATCTACTATTAATCGCTCCTTTTTTCCTTTGGGGTACAGCCATGGTGGCCATGAAAGGTGTCATTACCCACACTACACCCTTATTTATGGCTGGAGTCAGGTTAATACCTGCGGGGGTACTAATTCTGATATTGGCTGCATTTATGGGTAAACCTGTACCTAAAAGTTGGTTAGCATGGTTATGGATTATTATATTCGCTTTAGTTGATGGTACTTTATTTCAAGGATTTTTAGCAGAGGGTTTAGTCAGAACCAATGCTGGTTTAGGTTCGGTAATGATAGACTCCCAACCTCTAGCAGTAGCTTTACTGTCTTTTTGGTTATTTAAAGAACATATTGGTTTATGGGGATGGTTGGGGTTAGGATTGGGAATCACAGGAATTAGTCTCATTGGTTTACCAGAAGAATGGATTTTTCATCTTCTTGATTCAGGAGTGACAATTAACCCAGATAATTGGCAAGATTTATTTAATAGTGGTGAGTTATTAATGTTACTTGCAGCTTTATCAATGGCTGTGGGAACGGTGTTGATTCGCTTTGTGTGCCGATATGTAGATCCAGTAATGGCTACAGGATGGCACATGATTATCGGCGGCTTGCCTTTGTGGGGAATTTCTTCAGTATTAGAAGCCCAACAATGGCAAAATCTTGTACTATCAGATTGGATAGCATTAAGTTATGCTACTGTATTTGGTAGTGCGATCGCTTATGGTTTATTTTTCTATTTTGCTTCCAGTGGGAATCTCACCAGTTTAAGTTCTCTCACCTTTTTGACACCAGTTTTTGCCTTAATATTCGGTTATATTTTTCTCTCAGAAGTCTTGACAATTATCCAATGGTTAGGTGTTTTTCTCACCTTAATCAGTATTTATTTAATCAACCAACGGGAAAATATTGGAGTCAAAAATCAGACAATTAATATCACAGAAACAAATACCCCAGAGGAATCATTAGTTTTAGAACTATCCCCGAAAAAAGTCCCCTAAACAGAGCTAAATCACCGATAACTACCAAAAATATAACAAAAATATAACTATTACTTACATTTTCTACCAATGTCACTACCTATCTTACCCCCATATCTCAAACCAGGTGATTTGCTGCGCGTCATTGCTCCCAGTGGTGCATTACGAGAAACAGAAGCGTTTCATCAAAGTATAAAAATTTGGAAAGCGCGTGGTTATCGCGTTGAAATTCCAGCCAATATAGATGATCAACATGGTTATCTCGCTGGTACAGATATCCACCGTCTTCAGCAACTAGCCGCAGCATGGGAAGATCCAGAATGTCGGGGTATTCTCTGTGTCAGAGGTGGTTTTGGCTGCACTCGGATTTTAGAAGATTGGAATTGGCCGAAAAGAAATCTCATTCCACCTAAATGGTTAATCGGTTTTTCTGATATCACAGCCCTGCTTTGGAGTCTCTACAACGCGGGAATTGGCAGCGTCCATGGTCCCGTCCTCACCACCCTAGCTAATGAGCCAGAATGGTCAATACAGAGGCTATGGAACATAGTGGAAGGTCGTCCCCTCGCACCTTTAAAGGGTAAAGGTTGGGGTGGTGGTAGAAGTACGGGAATTTTGCTTCCTGGTAATTTAACGGTAGCAACCCATCTTTTAGGAACAGCGATTTTACCTGACTTTGAGGATGTGATTTTAGCTCTAGAAGATGTGACAGAAACACCCTATCGTATAGATAGAATGTTGACTCAATGGCGATTAAGTGGTATTCTATCTAAGGTTCGCGGTATTGCATTAGGAGGGTTTACAAAGTGTGAAGCTCCACCTAATATACCTAGTTTTACCGTCGAAGAAGTTTTACAGGAACGCTTGGCTAATTTAAGTATTCCTACTGTTTCTAATCTCCCCTTTGGTCATGACTACCCCAATGCTGCTTTACCTGTGGGAATGATGGTAACATTAGATGCTGAACAAGGAATACTGCATTTTTCTCCATAAATACAGCCAATTTACCGTATATATGCGGGTAAGATGCCCGCACCACAGGAGTTTTATCACTAATATATGTACTTGATAATACTGGGAAATGATGTAAATTAACTATCAGGTAATTAACTCTATCCAAACTGTTTCATAAAACGGCGATCAATCCAGTCTTTCCAGTACCATAATAATTGATGAGGGGGTAAAGTGAAATTACCTCTAGTAGCTAATGCTTTTCCGTCTCCGGTACTAATTAAACTCAAATAGGTTTTTTGTGGTTGATAAGGTTGAAGTAACTTTCCCAAAATCATCCTTTTTAAATTCTCATATAAAGGTTTACCTTGACGCACCGCAAATACACCCGCTTTTGGTAAGTGAAAATTAATCATAGTCGCAATATCACCTGCTGCAAAAATATGGGAATGAGTAACAGATTGCAAATTATTATTGATCAAAATAAAACCTTTTTCATCTGTACCAATTCCTGAATTTTTTACCCATTCTGCTGCTGATGCTTGTGTCACGCAAAAAACCTGATCACATTCATATTTTAACCCAGATTGACATTTAATCTCTAGCTTTTCTTTGCTTGGTGCAATTTGATTTACCGTTTCTCCCAAATGCAATTTCACACCTTTATTAATTAAAACTTTCTCCATAATTACCCTGACAGATAAATGATAATTTGGCATGAGTTCATGACTTTTTTGCCATAAATGTATCTGTAAATCATCTATTCCCAAATTTTGCAAACCTGCTTGCATTGATAAAGCTAATTCCACACCACCAGCACCACCTCCAATAATACCAATATTGAGAGTTTTTTGCGAATTTATAACCACATTTTCCCGTAATTTATGCCAATGTTCTAAAAATTGTGTCACTGGTTTAACTGCAATTGCATATTGTGCTGCACCGGAAACAAAAAATTTTTCAGGAGTGCTACCAATGTCAATAGAGAGAAGATCAAAATCTATCACAGATTGCTGATCACAAAACAGTTGATTATTTTTTAAATCTAGCCCAATTACTTTTTTCAGATATAATTTTGCGTCAGCAAATCTACATAACTTTTCCAAATCGATATGACATTGAGTATATTTGTAAAATCCCGCAATATATCCCGGCAACATTCCCGAATATGGTGTATATTTATCTGGGGTAATTAAGATTAGGTTGACTCCTAATAGTGGATAAATGGCAAAAAGTTTTAAGACAATAGCATGACTATGACCACCACCAACTAAAACTATATTTTTGATCATAATTTTTTTATAGAAAACTGACTATATGTACAGAAAATATAACTTGAGGGTGAAGGAAATAAATTTGAGAAAGTTGGTTTCAGTAGACTTTATGAGTTTTTATATACATTATATAGGTTATTATATCAATATTCGTGTGATTAATGTATATAGTTAAATTAATAAGATATTAACCAAATAAAAACCATCAGTTATCCTGTTCTCAGTCATTAGTAGATTAAATCAGGGGATCGCTTGCATAATTGTTCACAATTTGTTACAAAAATATAAAGAACTTCTAAAAACTAAAACCTAATGTTCGGCGGACTCACCGGTTTAACAGATCCCAAAAGCACCGATTGGGGAGAGCGAATGCTCAACACAGTCGCCAGCCAAACGATTCGCCACCTGTTTACCCAAAGCGAGTCGGTAGAAGTGTTTGTGCGCTGCTATCCCTCCAGCAAACTGTTGCAAGGCAGCATTGATAGCTTTAAAATGAACGGTCGGGGCTTAGTAATTCGCAAAGACTTCGCAGTAGAGGAAATGTCCTTTGAAACCGACGCGGTAGCCATTGACTTCGGCTCGGTTTTAAGTGGTAAACTCAATCTCAAACAACCCACCCAAGCTGTAGCCCAGGTGATTTTATCAGAAATAGGCATTAATCGTGCTTTTGAGTCGGAACTGGTGAAAAAGCGGCTGCTGAACCTTTCTGAACCAACTTTGATGGAAATATCTGGTGGTGAACCGGTTTCCTTTACCCAAGTTCAAATTCAGTTATTACCAGAAAATCGCTTGTTTATGGTAGCTAAGGCTGATTTAAACAATGGTGAACTCATACCCCTAAGTATGACGGTTGGAATTGGGATTGAAAGAAGAAGGCGGGTTTCTTTTAAAGACCCTAAGATTGAACTTGAGGGAGTTCCAGAAGCACAACGGGAAATTTCCCGGACTTTAAGTGTAGCATTGGTAGAAATTTTGGATAATATGGTTGATTTAGATCGCTTTGATTTAGATGGGGTAAAAATGCGACTAAATCGTTTAGAAACAGAGGGACAAAGATTGATTTTTAGCGGTTATGCAGAAATTGAACGAATTCCGCACAGTTATTAACAATTATTAAAATTGCAAAAAATCAACGCCGTCCAGATTCCACTGGGCGGCGATTTAATTTTTAAAGGAGTAGTCAGGAGAAAATCGGAAAATTACCCCTGCATTTTTTACCTTCCCACACCTACATACTGAAATCCAGCCCGGATCATGGTTTGGGGATCAAGGAAATTACGACCATCAATTATTACTGCGTGATTCATCAATTTTGCCATTTTCCCATAGTCTAAAGTGCTGAACTGTTGCCATTCAGTGACAAGTACCAAAGCATCACAGCTATCCGCTAGTCTTTCTGCATCGGTTTCTACTAAGACACCGGAAAGACCATGACGCATTCCTGTTTGGGAGATTATGGGGTCATAAGCTTTAACTTTAGCACCCAATCGGTTAAGTTGTTCAATGAGGATCAATGCGGGTGCATCTCGTAAGTCATCTGTATCTGGTTTGAAGGTTAAACCGAGTAAGCCCACAGTTTTACCTTTGAGGATTTTTAAAGCTTGTTGTAGTTTCTCTAAGGCAATTAAGCGTTGACGCTCGTTAACATTGACAGCAGCTTTCATCAATTGGGCTTCATAGCCATAATCACCTGCAGTGTGAATGAGAGCGGAAACATCTTTAGGAAAGCATGAACCACCCCAACCAATACCAGCTTGTAAGAACTTACTACCAATGCGGGAATCTAAACCTATGCCTTTTGCTACTTGGGTAACATCCGCACCGACGCGATCGCAAATATTAGCTACTTCGTTAATAAAACTAATCTTAGTGGCTAAAAAGGCATTAGCCGCGTATTTGATCATTTCTGCGGAACTTAAATCTGTCACCAGAACGGGAACAGGAGGTAAAGATTTATCGGCCGCAAATTTGCGTTCTACAATGGGAGCGTATAATTCTTTCATCATGCCGGTGGCTTGTTCACTATTTCCACCTAAGACAATCCGATCAGGATTAAAAGTATCATAAACTGCCGAACCTTCCCGTAGAAACTCTGGATTGCTGACGACATCAAAATCATGGGCAATTTCCGAGAACTTGTCGTTGCTAGTTGTATTACCAGATGCTAAAAATGTTTTTTGACGTTCCGCAATCCCATCTAAAACAATCATTCTTACCCAGTCACCAGAACCGATAGGAACAGTGGATTTATTGACAATTACCTTATAACCACCATTGAGATTTTCACCAATACCACGAGCCACAGCCTCCACATAGCGAGTATCACTTTCACCATTAGGTAAAGGAGGAGTTCCCACAGCAATAAACAGAATTTCTCCGTGATCAACCCCAGCAGCGAGATCACTAGAGAATTGAATATTACCACTATTAATGGCAGATTTCATAATTTCCGAGAGTCCTGGCTCAAAAATTGGCGACTGACCAGACTTCATTAATTTTACTTTTTCTTCGTTGTTATCTATACAGATGACATCATGGCCAATGTGAGCTAAACAAGCACCTGTAACTAAACCTACATAGCCAGTACCAATTACGCAAACACGCATTTTTGAAATCCTTGTTTTTTAAAGTTATCAGTGAAGCGAATCAAGGGAATTTAGCACTACTAAACCTGTTGAAACCGTTGACGGAAATCTTCGATCATGAGCTTTAACCCGTCTTGGAGGGGAATAGTAGGTTCCCAATTTAACAAAGTTTGTGCTTTAGTAATATCGGGACGACGACGACGGGGATCATCAGCAGGTAGGGGTTCAAATTTAATTTCTGCATTTGGATTAATCAAGTTTTGTACAGCTTGTGCTAATTCTAAAATAGTGTATTCATCAGGATTACCTAGATTTATCGGTCCTGTATGTTCACCATTCATCAATCGCATTAATCCATTTACTAAGTCAGAAACATAACAAAAACTGCGAGTTTGTTGACCTTCACCATAAACAGTTAAAGGAATACCTCGTAATGCTTGGGCGACAAAATTGCTGACCACTCGCCCATCATTTTCTAGCATTCTCGGTCCATAGGTATTAAATATCCTGGCGACGCGAATATCAACTTTATTCTCTCTGTGATAATCAAATGCTAAGGTTTCCGCCATTCTTTTTCCTTCGTCATAACATGAACGAATACCAATAGGATTAACACTACCGCGATAATCTTCCGTTTGGGGATGAACTTCTGGATCTCCGTAGACTTCACTGGTGGAAGCTAATAAGAATCTGGCTTTCACCCGTTTAGCTAAACCTAACACATTGAGCGTGCCAATAACATTAGTTTTCACAGTTTTAATCGGGTTGTACTGATAATGTACTGGAGAAGCAGGACAAGCCAGATGATAAACTTGATCAACTTCTAAACGAATTGGTTCGGTGATATCATGACGTATCAGTTCAAAATTAGGATGATCTAACCATTGGAGAAGATTATGTTTCTTTCCTGTATAGAAATTATCCAAACAAATGACTTCATGACCATCATTCATTAATCTATCAATCAAATGAGAACCGATAAACCCCGCACCGCCCGTGACTAAAATTCTCATACTTTCCTTAACCGTCATATTATTCTTTTTTATAGTACACACAATTATTCTTTTCGTCCAAAATCTGATTTTTAACCTAGCTGAAACCAACATTGAATGAACATCTCTATTTTCTCGCAGATGTCTATTGTCTGTCAGATATTTTTTTAATATTTTCTAATTAGGAAAACTTTATCAAATCTTTAAGCAAAATATCCTGTTTGAAAACTCTAGTTCAATGCTCAAGAAATAAGGATTAGAAAATCCTAACTGCTACAAAAATATGTAGTTTAAACACCAATTAATGTGATAAATACAGCACTTACCGATGTTATGAGGTACAAAGTCACCCCACCCCCAACCCCAGGGGGTTTTCATTTTCTAAATTCTAGCAGAAGAAAGAGCAAAACTTTTACTATTATTTGCTCTTTTTTTTGTTCATCATCTATTAAGTAAATATTTTCTTTTATGATTAGCTATATATAGTTATTTTGGACAGCAAA
>JBJUHT010000314.1:0-2645 GCA_046070105.1 Dolichospermum sp. | reverse complement strand
TGAAAATATAGATGAATATTAAAAAACCATCCTGTACATCCTCAAATCCTGGATATCCTGATTCTGGCAATTTTGAGCTATAATCAAAGCATAAGCAACCAACATCAATTAGAGGTAATAATCATGAATACAGCTAAACTTACCAGTGATGGTACTCATCAAACAGTGATATTACCCCCAGATTTTAAAATGACAGGTACAGAAGTTTATATCAAAAAAATTGGTAATGCCATTATTCTTATTAGTAAAGATAATCCTTGGCAAACTTTAATTGATAGTTTAAATCAATTTTCCGATGATTTTATGATGACTAGAGATCAACTTCCTATTGATAAAAGAGAGGAGTTTTAAATGCAATATCTTCTCGATACCAACATCTGTATTTATCTGATTAAGCAAAAGCCAGAAAAAGTTATAGCGCGATTTCAAACTTTGTCAATTTCTGATATTGGCATTTCTTCCATTACCGTTGCTGAATTAGAATATGGTGTTTATAAAAGTCAGCAACAAGAGAAAAATAAAAATGCCTTAATGCAGTTTTTACTTCCTTTAGAAATTATTGAATTTAGTCAAGATGCAGCAGTAATTTATGGATATATTAGAAGTGATTTAGAAAGTAAAGGGCTTGTTATTGGACCCATGGATATGTTAATTGCTGCTCATGCAATGAGCTTAGATATTACTCTCGTTACTAACAATATCCGCGAATTTTCTCGCATTCCTAATCTATTATTAGAAAATTGGGCAGAGTAAGTTAATGAAATGTAATGCACCGTTTTCTATTAATATTTAACTGTCTGATAGCGTAGCGTGGCGCAAGCCATATCAGGATAACCAGGATTAAAGGATTAACAGGATAATATTTGAGTTTGATATTCACAGAATATTGAAATTAGCGCAATTTCTGAAAATGTAGATAAATATTAAAAAACATCCTGTACATCCTCAAATCCTGGACATCCTGATTCTGACAAAATGCAACTTCTGAAAATATAGATGAATATTAAAAAACCATCCTGTACATCCTCAAATCCTGGACATCCTGATTCTGACAAAAAAGATTAACAACATACAGTATAGTAAATTTAGCAAAGTAATCACACTTTAATAATATGACCAAAACAATATACATAGAAACAAGTATTATTGGTTATTTAACAGCAAGACCTAGTAAAAATTTGATAGTTGCTGCTAATGCGGAACTAACAAGAGATTGGTGGGATACTCAGAGAAATTCTTTTACTATTTACATTTCTCAACTGGTATTGCAAGAAGCAGCAAAAGGTGATCCAGAAATGGTGAATAAAAGAATAGAAGTTTTAAATAACTTTCCTCTACTTGATATCACAGAACCAGTCCAAAACTTAGCACAGGAATTTCAAAAACAAAGTAATTTACCACCCACTGCTGCTTATGATACTGTTCATATTGCTACAGCTACAGTCTATGGTTTAGATTATCTGTTAACATGGAATTGTAAACACATTGCTAACCCCTATATTCAGAAAAAACTCTCACAGATTGCTGATAGTTTAGGATATGAACTACCAACAATATGTACACCTTATGAAATGTTAGGAGAATAATTTATGTTGAATGATGAAGTTTTGGCAGAAATTCGGAAAATCAGAGATGAACAAGCTAAGTCATTTAATTATGATTTAGCAGCTATTTGTGCTGATTTAAGAAAAAAACAAGCAACAAGTGGCAGAAAAATTATTTCTCTTCCCTTGAAGACAGTGGTAAAATCACGCTGATTTTTTAGGGTGCGTTAATGAAATGTAATGCACCGTTTTTTTATTAAAATTTAACTGTCTGAATCAGGATATCCAGGATTAATGGACTAACACCGATTATATTTGATATTGATATTCACAGAATATTAAAATTAGCGCAATTTCTGAAAATAAATAATTTTTTAACTTTTGACTTTTGACTTCCAAAAAGGGTGTCCTGTACATCCTGATTCAGACAAATAATGTTAAAAATTTTATTAGCGGAAAATGGTTAAAAAAGATAAACTGATTGAAAAATTAACAAATAGTCCCAATAATGCCAAATTTAGTGATATTCATAAACTGTTAGAATTAGATAATTTTGTATTAGATAGAATTACAGGTAGTCATCATATCTTTATCAAAGATGATATAATTTTAGTAATTCCCGTACATAATAATCGGGTAAAATCAGTTTATGTTAAACGAGTATTAGAATTGATAGAAGGATCATAATCATGAATTATCCCATAGTTGTTTATCCCTGTGAAGAAGGTGGTTTCGTTGCTGAAATTCCAGCATTAAAAGGATGTTTAGCACAGGGAGAAACTTTAGAAGAAACATTACAAGAATTGATCATTATCAGAGATTTATGGTTAGAAACAGCCGAAAAACATGGTCAAAAATTGCCAGATGTTGAACGTGCTATTTCTCAAGTTAAAGCACTCAGTAATGTATAATTAACTGTCAGAATCATGATAACCACCGATTAAAGGATTAACAGGATAATATTTACAGGGGTTTCCGCTCTTATGAGGTACATATTAAGCCCCCTCCTCGCACCCCCCTCAATCCCCCCGCAGCGGGGGGAAGAAAAGGATAAACTTTTGATATTGGAGGGGGTTGGGGGTGGGGTGACTTTGTACCTCA
>JBJUHT010000313.1:0-23147 GCA_046070105.1 Dolichospermum sp. | reverse complement strand
TGCTCGTAAGTTTGTAGAAGTCGCTGGGATTCCGCTAAAGTGATGTGCTGTTCTTCTAAAGCCCGCTCACAACGCTGGCGAATATTTTCTACCATGTCTTCAGCATCATATTGAACATAACTAACGACTTCACTCATGGTATCACCTTTCACAACGTGTTCAATTTGGTAGCCCTTGGGAGTTAAATTGATATGAACGGCGTTAGTGTCACCAAAGAGATTATGTAAATTCCCCATAATTTCCTGGTATGCTCCATTCAAGAACATTCCCAAATAATAGGGTTTTCCCGGATGAAATTTGTGTAGTTCTAACACTGATTTCACATCTCGCAAATCTATAAAGCGGTCTATTTTCCCATCACTATCACAGGTGAGGTCTGCTAAAATTCCTCTGCGGGTTGGTTCTTCATCCAGACGATGTATGGGCATAATGGGAAATAGTTGATCTATAGCCCAACAATCTGGCGCTGATTGAAACACAGAAAGATTGATGTAGTAAATGGAAGCCATGATTTTCTCTAGGTCTTCCAACTCATCAGGTACGTATTCTTCCTGACGGATGATAGTTAAAACTTTTTGACAACAAGCCCAGTAAAGACGTTCGGCCTTAGCACGTTCATTCAAGCGCAAAATCCCTAAATTAAAGCGACTGATAGCTTCTTCTTTGAATTGAGCAGCGTCGTGATAAAATTCTTGGTAATTTTCTTTACTAATAGATTGGTAAGTTTCCCACAGGTACTTAATAATTGGAGATTCCCCGTCTTGGGGAGGATCAGGAGGATCAAGGGGGACATCACTGGTACTGAGAACGTCAAAAATTAACACTGATTGGTGAGAAGAAATCGCCCGACCACTTTCACTGACAAGAGTAGGTACGGTAATTTGCCGTTCGTCACAGGTATCTTTTAACTCAGCTACAATGTCGTTAGCATAGTTTTGCATATTGTAGTTTTTTGAGGTGTAGAAATTCGTTTGCGAGCCGTCATAATCTACACCCAAACCACCACCAACATCCAAGTATTTCATGTCCGCCCCTAGCATCGCCAATTCTACGTAAATACGACTAGCTTCTTGAATGGCATCCTTAATGACATTGATAGCGGAGATTTGCGAACCGATGTGAAAATGTAACAGTTGTAGAGAACCGAGTAAGTCAGCTGCACCTAATTTTTCCACAGCTTCCATAATTTCGGGAATTGTTAAGCCAAATTTAGCGCGATCGCCCGTAGAAGTTCCCCAGCGACCCATACCTTGGGTGCTTAATTTGGCTCTAACTCCCAAAATGGGCTTAATTCCTAATTGACGACTAGCAGCAATGGCTAAATCCACCTCTTCAATTTGCTCTAGGACGATAATTGGTGTTTGTCCTAGTCTTTGGGCTAACATAGCGGTTTCGATGTATTCCTGGTCCTTGTAGCCATTGCAAATTAACAATGCTCCAGGGGTATCCAATAAAGCCAAAGCGATCATTAATTCTGGCTTAGAACCTGCTTCCAAACCAAATTGATGGGGTTTACCAAAACGAACTAAATCTTCAACTAGGTGACGTTGTTGATTGCACTTAACAGGAAAAACCCCACGATAGACACCAGGGTAATTATAGCGGGCGATCGCCTTAGCAAAACAAGCATTTAAGCGCTCAATCCTGTCCTCCAAAATATCGGAAAAGCGGATTAACATCGGAAGACCCAAATTACGCTGTTGTAGAGCATTAACCAACTCAAACAAGTCCAAAGACCCCCCTCGTTCACCCTTGGGAGAAACAGTGACATGACCAGCAGCATTAATCGAAAAATAAGGCCGACCCCAACCTTCAATGCGATAAAGGTCTTCACTATTCTCAATTTTCCAGGGAATCGCCAAATTTCCCGTGGTGATGCTAGTAGATACTAACAGTTTTTTCTCTCTTTGACTTTTCAATTCAGCTTTATGTCCATTAGGCAGCATTTTTATCATCTCATCAGCAGTTGACTCGACACCCATTTCTTCCTAACCTCTCACTCGTTGCCCACAAATTAACAATTTAACAAAATAGTCTGGTAAAGGATATAAGACTAGAAATAATTTCTGATTAAGAATGAGGATGATCAGCCAATATTCCCCTCTGCTGAGAATGGTTAGTTACAAAAATCTGCGTTCATCTGCGTTTAATTACTTAATGTAATCAGAAAATGGTAATTCCATCCGGTTATCCACCATGATCAGGGAAAATTGCTCAGACTACTAGACAAAAGACCTCAATACAACTGACAATTAACCCATCAAAATTTGATTATGTTTTTGGAGACAGACTTGGAACGCACATTTTTAGCAATTAAGCCGGACGGTGTACAGCGTGGTTTGGTGGGTGAAATTATCCGCCGTTTTGAAACTAAAGGCTTTACTTTAGTTGGGTTGAAGTTTATGAAAGTCAGTAGAGAATTAGCGGAACAACATTACGCTGTTCACCGTGAAAGACCTTTTTTTCCTGGTTTAGTGGAATTTATCATTTCTAGTCCAGTTGTAGCAATGGTTTGGGAAGGTGAGGGCGTTGTTGCAGCCGCAAGAAAGATGATTGGTGCAACCAACCCCTTAAACGCAGAACCAGGTACAATTCGTGGCGACTTTGGTGTTAATGTAGGTCGTAACCTGATTCATGGTTCTGACGCTCAAGAAACAGCCCAAACAGAAATCGCTTTATGGTTTAAAGATGAGGAATTAGTTGCTTGGCAACCCCATTCAAAACTGTGGTTAAATGAGTAATTAGGTAATAGGTAATGGGTAATAGGTAATAGGTAATGGGTAATAGGTAATGGGTAATAGGTAATGGGTAATAGGCAGTAAAACTCCTAGCTGTTACCTATCACCTGTTACCTTAAATGAATATAAAAAATTTAATACACCTCCAAGGGTAGGAAAAAAAGATTGCAAGCCAAGATATGATAAGTTCCTGAATACTAAATCATTAGATATCACTATAATAATCATCAAAATATTCTAACACTTGATATTAAGTTATTACCAAAAATCTGTGCTTATATTAAATTATCACTTGAGCATAAAATAAAATAATTAATTACCGTGTTAGAAGCCTGTGTACTAATAACAATACTGTGCGGTTTTTGCGGAATTATCCTCAAAAAAAACCTGGTGATGAAAATTGTCTCCATGGATGTGATGAGTACAGGTGTGATTGCCTTTTATGTACTAATTGCATCACGAGAAGGCTTATTTACCCCCATTATTTCTAGTGTAAAAAATATTAATTATGCCGATCCTGTTCCCCAAGCAGTGATATTAACAGCGATAGTTATTGGTTTTTCTATTCAGGCTTTGATGCTGGTTGGTGTGATGAAATTAGCACGGGATAATCCCACATTGGAAAGTAACGAGATTGAGAAAAATAATACACCATGAATACTATTACACTGACTTGGATTGCTACCCCATTTTTTCTAGGATTCATCATTTTTATCGTTCCCAAACTCAACCGACATTTAACTCTGTGGGGAACTATTGCTTCTGCTGCTTATGGGTTGCAGTTATTTCTCAATCCATCACCTGTGACACTGAATGTACTAGACAGTTTCGGTATTAAATTAGAAGCAGACGAGTTAAGCGCTTACTTTATCCTCACAAATGCTATAGTCACGGCTGCTGTTGCTCTTTACTGCTGGCGCAGTGATAAAACGGCTTTTTTCTATGCTCAGATGATTATTGTCCATGGTAGCCTCAATGCTGCCTTTGTCTGTGCAGATTTCATTAGTTTATATGTGGCTTTAGAGGTAAGTGGTATTGCGGCCTTTTTATTGATTGCTTATCCCCGTAGCGATCGCTCAATTTGGGTAGGATTACGGTATCTATTTGTAAGTAATACTGCAATGTTGTTTTATCTGATTGGTGCGGCGCTGGTTTATCAGACACATCATTCCTTTAGTTTTACAGGTTTAAAGGGATCACCACCGGAAGCACTAGCATTAATTTTTCTGGGATTATTAATCAAAGCTGGGATTTTTGTATCCGGTTTATGGCTACCTTTAACTCATTCTGAATCAGAAACACCAGTTTCTGCATTGATGTCGGGAATTGTCGTTAAAGCCAGTGTTTTACCTTTATTACGTACTGCATTCGTTTCCGAAGAAATTGATATTATAGTCAGAATTTTTGGGGTGGGAACAGCTTTAATGGGTGTCTCCTATGCTGTTTTGGAAAAAGATACAAAGCGAATGTTGGCTTTTCACACAATTTCCCAATTAGGTTTTATTCTCGCAGCACCAATAGTAGGTGGATTTTATGCTCTTACCCATGGATTAGTCAAATCATCTTTATTTTTGATTGCAGGTTCTTTACCCAGTCGCAATTTTAAAGAATTGCAATATAAACCTATTCATACAACAATTTGGATAGCCTTAGTTATCGCTAGTTTATCAATTTCTGGTTTTCCTTTATTATCAGGTTTTGCTGCTAAGAGTTTAAGCATGAAAAATTTAGCATCTTGGCAATTTATAATTATGAATATTGCCGCACTTGGTACAGCAATATCCTTTGCTAAATTTATTTTTTTACCCCACAGTCGAGAAGGAGAACAGAAAATTAAACCAGGTTTTTGGATATCAATAATATTTTTGATCACTGGTTTAATTGTTGCCAATATTGTCTATCCTCAAGCTTATAATACTGCTGATATTACAAAAGCGCTTATAACCATTGGTGTAGGCTGGTTAGCCTATCATGTTATTTTCAAAAAGTTATCAATATCTTTACCTCGTGTATTGGAAGAATTTGAGCATTTAGTTGGTGTCATGAGTTTAACTTTAATCCTATTATTTTGGATGGCTTTCCCATGATTGGAAATCTGATATTAAGTCTCACATTAAGATTATCAATTTGGTTTTTACTCACTGCTAATGTGAGTTTAACAAATATTATCATTGGTGTCATTATTGCCTTAATTTTACCACGTGGTAAATCTTCACCAGAGAACTTAAAATCTTGGTTAAAGGTGATAATTAAAATTATTATTACCATTCCATTGGCTTTTATGGAGGCATTTGAAATTATCCTGCGTCCCCATCATCAAGAAGAAATTATCATAGAGAAAGTCAAAATCAAAAGATCACCTTTATTGATTTTTGTGGATATATTTCTAATTACCTTCACACCTAAAACCATAGTTTTTAAATACCGTGAAGAAGGATGGTATGAAGTCCACCAAATTAAACCCGGCAGGTAACAATTATGAACTTAGAAATAGTCTTAATGGCAATGATTGTAGCTTTACTTATCCCCATTTATGAAGCTGGTAAAAGTGATGATACTTGGCAGAAAATGTTAGCTTTTGGTAGTATTTCCAGTAAAGTAGCAATCATGATTCTTGTAATTTCCGTTTTGCGAGATGATTGGATGATTGGTGTAGTCGCAGCGATTATTTTGAGTGTAGGAAATGCCGGATTAATGTTATTAGCACATATCTTGAGAAGATTGGGTGAAGTATGATCAACTTTCTGAGTTATAGCTGTATAGGTATAGGCATAGTTTTTTGGTTTTGGGGAACTTTTCATTTAGTTAGCAACAGATCAGTCTTATTCAAATTACATGGACTTTCTGTTGCTGATACTTTAGGTTCAATGATGATTATTGTCGGACTATTACTGAAAATACCCAGTGAATGGCCATTACTTATTCTGGGCATTATTTCCTTAGCAATTTGGAATACTATGCTGGGTTATGTATTAGCATATTGTTCAACACAAGAGGCAAAAAATGAATGATACTTATCTCTATTTAATCATTGCTTTATTACCCTTGACTGCGGGGCTGTTAGTAACTCAAACTAACCCCTATCATGCTTTAGTGATTCGTGGGGTACTCGGTGCCATAGCCGCAATGGTAGATGCAGTTTTAGGGGCAGCAGATGTGGCTTTAACAGAAGCATTAATGGGAACAATGCTATCAATTACTCTCTATGCAATTGCAGTCCGTTCATCTTTAGTTTTGCGTCTTGGTGTCATTGAAAATCAGTCAATAGAAAAAAATCAGGATAGCACTTTCCCACAACTTATCAACGAATTTCGCCAGATTTTTAACAAACATTACTTACGGTTAGAAATTGTTCCCTATAGCAATAACCAAAGTTTACAACAGGCATTAATAGAAAAGGAAATTCATGCTACTTGTGTGCGTTTGGAAGAAAGTAATCCAGGAGAAGAAATCTACCAAACTGCAATTCGAGTGCAACGTATCTATAACATTATAGAAAGTGAACTTTCATCACCAAAAACAATTTTAAAATATTTCCATGTTTGACATTTAGGGGAGCAGCATCTATGAAATTAGTCTACATTTTAGCGGGAATAGCTTTATTTGTGAAAATGCTGATCATGCCTAATTATGAACCGAATTTATCAGATATTTCCATTGTGGAAACAGTAGTTAAAGAAAGTGGTGTTCCCAATGCGGTATCCGGGATTATTTTCAGAAATCGGTTATATGATACAATCTTTGAAGTAATTGTTTTTACTATTGCCATTCTCGGAGCTAATTTTTTACTAGCCAATGACAAACCATCTTGCAGTATTTATCAATTCAAAGATCAACCATCAATAATATTAGCTCGTCTAGGGGCGACAATTGCGGCGTTAGTGGGTATTGAATTAGCAATTAGGGGACATTTGAGTCCTGGGGGTGGTTTTGCGGCTGGTGTGGCTGGTGGTACAGCAATTGGACTTATAGCAATTACTTCATCATACCAGTGGATGCAGGATATTTATCACCGTTGGCACGCTGCTACTTGGGAAAAGGTTTCGGTATTGGTTTTCATTGTTTTAGCAGTCATAACTTTATCGGGGCTAGAATTACCCCACGGTGAGTTAGGGGCCTTATTTAGCGGTGGAATTTTACCGATATTAAACATCCTAGTTGCTGTTAAGGTGGCATTAGGTTCTTGGGCTGTGGTTTTGATTTTTATTCGTTATCGGGGTTTGTTATGAATAGGACTTACGCACAAGTCACGGAATAATGAACCACGAAGGAGCGAAGATAACGAAGAAAAGAGGGTTTGAGAGGTATTTTGCGTAAGTCCTGATGAATTGAGGAAAGGTTCAGGAAAGGTAATTGGTAATAAAACTCTTACCTGTTACCTAGTTCCCGTCCTCCTTACTTTGAGACTTCAGTTTTTTCCCTTTCTTCTGGGACTAATTCAACAACGGTACGCTTGGAAAATCCCCAAGCTAAGATCACACCAATAACAGTTACTACCAGCCATTGTGGTGGCACTAAATCATCATTGATGACTTTTAACAGCAACCGTAAACCCACAAATGCGACAGTAATATAACCCGCGTCTTCTAAATTTTCATATTCATCTAACCAGCGGATAAATAATCCAGCCATGAATCTGAGGGTGAAAATACCAATGGTTGTACCGGTGATTACTAACCATGTTTCTTGGGAAACTGCGATCGCTGTTGTGACACTATCCAAGGAAAAGGCTAAATCTGTCAGGGCAATTACAGGTATAGCTTGCCACAAAGAGTTAAACCGTGGACCGTGATGATGATTGGACTCATCTTCCTGAGAGCTAAAGTGTTGAAATACTAACCAGAGGAGATAACCAGCACCCAAAAGTTCAAATTGCCAAAATTTTTGTACCCAAGTCGCTGTTAACAGCAGGGTAATTCTTAAAATATAAGCGAATACTAAGCCAATGTTGAGGGCTTGACCTTCTCGTTTTTTGTCTTCTAGTCCTTGGGCGATCGCAGCGAGGGCGATCGCATTATCAGCGGATAGTACCGCTTCTAAAAATACTAAAATCAAGAGAACGATGGACGCTTCAACGCTGAAGTGAAAGTTTAGGTCATTAAATATTTTGTCTAACATTCCAATTTCACAAGAGGGGGATAATTAAAAATTAATAGGAGATTTTTACTGTAGAACGCACATTGACACTCTAAATTACCTCCTGATTATTTACACAATATGTTTATTATATATCAAAATATCAGAACTGAGAAAATAATTAGTATTACTGAGAGGGTGCATCTTACTTAAACCAAAGGTGCTGTATAATGCTTTTTAAGCATCCTCTGATTCAAAATATGCTAAATCAAAACCAAACCCCGCTTATAGAGGCCTTAAAAGCTTGTACAACCCGTTCTCATGCACCATTTTACACCCCAGGGCATAAACGCGGCCAGGGTATTTCCCCAATTTTCAGCGATTTATTAGGTAAAGAAATTTTTCGCGCTGACTTAACAGAATTGACAGAATTAGATAATTTATTCACACCCCAAAGCGTAATTTTAGCAGCACAAGAATTAGCAGCAGAGGCTTTTGGGGCTGAGAAAACATGGTTTTTAGTTAATGGTTCTACCTGCGGAATTACAGCTGCAATTCTTGCTAGTTGTAGAATGGGAGAAAAAATAATTCTCCCGCGCAATGTTCATTCTTCAGTTATTTCTGGATTAATTCTTTCTGGTGCAATTCCTATTTTTATAAATCCTGAATATGATCAATATTTAGATATTATATATAGTATAAAACCCGAATTATTAAAAGCAGCACTAATAAAACATCCAGATACAAAAGCAGTATTGGTAGTTTATCCAACTTATCATGGTGTTTGTGGAGATATCAAGGCAATTTCACATCTAACTAATCAATATAATATTCCCTTAATTGTAGACGAAGCCCATGGCGCACATTTTCATTTTCACCCACAATTACCGACCTCAGCTTTAAGCGCAGGTGCAGATTTAACTATACAATCAATTCATAAAACATTAGGGGCAATGACACAAGCCTCAATGTTACATATTCAAGGAAATAGAGTTGATATTGATAGAATTAATAAAGCCCTGCAATTAGTTCAATCTACCAGCCCTAGTTTTATACTTTTAGCTTCTTTAGATGCTGCACGTCATCAAATGGCAATACATGGCAAAAAATTGATGTCTCAAACTTGGGAATTAGCCCAAGAAGCAATAATTAAAATTAATCAAATTCCTGGTTTATCTACTCCTTTAATTAATAGCAAAAAATCACCAGGATTTATAGATTTAGATCAAACTAGATTAACTGTAAATGTTAGTGAAATAGGATTTACAGGCTTTGCGGCTGAAGAAATTTTAGATAAAAAATTCCAGGTTACACCAGAATTTTCATCTTGGCAAAATCTCACATTTATTATTAGCTTAGGAAACACAAAAGCAGATATTCAAAACCTAATTCAGGGATTAAATAATTTTACCCATGTCACCCCCTTGACATCTGAGTGTCAACCGTGTAAGAATAGAAACGATGCTATTATAGCCAGTGATCTGGCCATTTCCCCCCGTGAGGCCTTTTTTGCTAGTAGCGAGGTATTACCTGTAGAGGAAACCCAAGACAGAATTTGTGCAGAAATTATTTGTCCTTATCCTCCGGGAATTCCTGTATTAATGCCAGGGGAAATAATTACAAAATCAGCTTTAGAATATTTGCAAGAAATACAAAATATGGGTGGTTTTATTAATGGTTGTGCCGATGAAACTTTACAAACTTTAAAAGTTGTGAAATAATATAAGATAATGTTTCTACATCATAAACCCTGCTCTTTTGCGGGGATATTATACTTCACTTAACCAACAACCGCTATAATACAAAACTGGGTTTTAAAACAATGTCAATAAAAACTTTTATTTTCGCTGTTTCACTGTCCTTTCTCTCTACTGTCAATATCCCCGTTTTTGCTCAAGTTCGAGTTATTCCGACTTTACCAAATAACAAAATTGAAGACCAAGAAAAAATCAATAATATCAAGAAATTGTTAGATATAAGTGGTTTTAAAAACATAGCAAGGTTAGAAACAATCAAATTAAGAGATAGCTTCAAAGCCAAATATCCTCAAATACCGGCACAATTTTTAGATACTTTTTTAGCTGAATTAAAACTAGAGGAAATAGTAGATGAATTAATTCCCATTTACAACAAATATTTTACCAATGAAGAAATAAAAGGACTTATTGCATTTTACGAAACACCACTGGGAAAGTATTATTTAACTGTCGGACCTCAAATTTCTAATGAAGCAGAAGAAATTGGTCGAAAATATGGTATGAAAGCTATGCAAAGGGCATTGCAAAAATTAAAATTAGAAAGATTAAAATCAGTAGAATATGTCACCCCACATTAATAGGATCTAAACTTGATATTTATGCTATAATCGTAGGTATTTCTTCCTCAATTTCATAACCATGAGTTAGATTTTCCTTAGCTCTATCAATCAAATCTAAACCTTGTTGTACAGTTTCCATTAAACTTAATTTACCCCGTAAATCAGCAGCACCCATAAAACCTTTAGCGTACCAAGTCATGTGTTTACGAGCTTGACGAACTCCCCTATCTCCCTTGTATTCCCATAAAGCAAAAAGATGTTCTCGCGCACATTCTAAGCGTTGAATAGGGTTAGGTGGTGGTAATAATTCTCCTGTTTTTAAAAAATGATCAACTTCACCCACTAAAAAGGGATAACCTAAAGTTCCCCGAGAACACATTACCCCATCTGCGCCAGTTTGTTCCAAACATTTTACCGCAGCTTCCACAGAAAAAATATCCCCATTACCAATTACCGGAATTGACAGAACTTCTTTAACTTTTCCTATCCATTCCCACCGCGCATTACCATTATAACCTTGAGCGCGAGTGCGTCCATGAACAGTAATCATTTTTGCTCCCGCGTCTTCCATTCTTTTCGCAAAATCAAGAATAGTAATTTCATTTTCATTCCAACCAATACGAGTTTTCACAGTTACAGGAACATCTACCGCTTTCACCACTTCTCGCACAATTGCTTCTGCAATTTCCGGTTGACGTAATAAAGAAGAACCACCACCATTTTTAGTAATTTTATTAACCGGACACCCCATGTTAATATCAACAGTATCTGCACCTTCCGCAACCGCTTTTATTGCTGCTTCCGCTAAAAAATCGGGACGACAATCAAATAATTGAATACTAATAGGTCTTTCTTGAGGATCTACCTCCATAATTTTTGGTAATTGGTTAACATAGTGTAAACCCGTTGCATTGACCATTTCCGTATACATCATAGATTCTGGTGCATAACGACGTACTAAACGACGAAACACTAAATCAGTCACCCCCGACAATGGAGACTGTAAAACACGGCTTTTAACCGCAAATGAGCCAATTTTGAGAGGTGTCGAAAGTCTAGCTTGAAGTTCGGGAGAAAGAGAAATCATGGTTAAAATTAAAAATAGAATCGTTAAGGGAATTGAGGACTAACGAAGGGTAGTTAATCAAAGTGTAGATGATTAAACCAGTAAATCCTAATGGACATAAAATAAAATGACTATAAAAAACAATCAAAATCAAGATCGTCTTCTTGTTTCTTATCTTCTGTGTGGAGCAGGTTTTTTCGGCATGGGAGGCTTACATCGCTTATATAATGGCAAAATCGGTACTGGTTTATTGTGGTTATGTACTGGCGGTTTATTTTATATTGGCCAAGTTGTTGATTTGGTTATCATACCGAATATGTTTGACGAATATGAACAAAAATTGCTACTAAAAGCAGGTGTATCTCCTGCGGGTGTACCCATGAATGAGCGGATATTTATATCACAAGTTCACCAACCAAATGGTAAACCACTCATTGTCAAACTCATAGAAGCGGCAGAAGCTAAAGGTGGTAGTTTAACAGTAACTCAAGGTGTTAAGGCCACAGGAGCTAGTATTGTAGAAGTAGAAACCATGCTCAAAGAAATGCTACAATCAAATCATGTAACAATAGGTAACAACCCTATTTCTGGAGTTGTGACTTATTACTTTGATGAATTGTAAAATCAAAAATAGCATTTTTAATCAATTACCACCAGATGTCTAATGGAGAATTTTTAAAAAAAAGGAGTTTTGACACTTCATAAAAACCTGTTTTGGGTTTATATTATATTCGGTTTTAGGATTGAACAAGTTAGACAATATACTCTAACTTTTCTCAAGATCACCATCTGTTCAAGTGTCTAAATCCGTTTTTACTGAAGAATACAATCAGTTTCGCAAAATGCTGATAGATGCTCGCAAAGCTGCTAATCTTACTCAAGCAGAGCTATCAGCAAAATTAGAGCGTCCACAATCCTACGTATCAAAGTATGAACGTGGGGAGCGTCGTCTTGACTTGATTGAATTTTTACAATTGGCTCAAGTTCTGGAAATAGACCCATTGACTTTTATTGAAAATTTGCTCACATACAACCAAGAGAGGTAGTTATTTTAATTCAAATTACTGATTTTAATGCCGCCAGTACTGTTATTAATACCCATTATAATACAGAGTGGAATGAGATTGAAACTGTGCTAACTAGAATGCCTTTACACATTAAGGCTTCAAGTCAAGCTAACAAACAGGGAAAACCTATTTTCGATCCAATAGGAACGAATTTATACATTGAGAATTACCTAAATAAATTGGGATGGAATCTGCTGCCAATTCCTGCTCAATACGAATTTTTCGGTAAAGGGATTGATCTTGCTAAAGCAGGATTAATTCTTGAAAATCAGTTTTCTAACTACCCATTTTTGCTCAATAATACAGCAAGAGTAGAGTTTTTCTTTCAAAAAGGTACTCAATTAGGAGGACAGTCTATCAAGCTGATGATTATAATTACCAAATCACAAATATTTCCTTGTTCCAATAGTTCCTTGTACTATGAGCAAGCTGTTAGACAGTTATCAGCCCTAGATGAAATCAAATTGTTTAAAATACCAATTAGAGTTGTCGGCTTATTTGAACATATAAATACAACTGCATCTGCTATTTGGTCAGAATATGAAAAGAAAACTGCTAGAAATATTGTCACTCAAAATCAATGTGAATACCAAATAAAATCAGGCAATAAAAATCATCAGTATAAATTTGATTTGGTATGACTATTAATGTGAGTATAAGCTGTTACGCACCTGAATTGTATAATCCTAAAATGGTTAAATCTTGTGGGGTGGGCATCTTGCCCGCCAGACTTATACAAATTAAATACACAACAGCTTATTACAGATAAATAGGTAACACAACAAAGGTTAAATCAAATATTTAACCTTTTTGATTCCTAAGTTATGACTCTTTAATCATACTGTATTAAATCCATAATTTCAGTTCTACTTGTTCAATCTGTTCTACTTCTTTAACTATTTTAGGTTGCAACTGTGTTTTCTTTCCAGTTCCATTCAGTTTTGGATCTATGGGAACTTCTTCATTTCGTAAACCAGCAGCAAAAGCAGTTTCCTCATATAGTAATCTATCTTCCATTTCTTGTAAGTGATATTCTTCTGGATAAATTTTTGCTTTACTGCGTTCTGAAGCTTTATTTCCTATTTGTAAATCAAATCTAAATTTTTCAATAGGTTCACCAGTTTTATCAACATAATCACGCAATGTTTTTAAATTGGGAAAATATCCATTTTCATCTGGTTTACCAATGAGACGACGTAGTGCAACTTCATGATATTTTGGTTCAATTTCTGTGCCGATAAAATGGCGTTCATAGTCTCTAGCTACTACTGCTACAGTACCAGTACCCATATAAGGATCTAACACAATATCATTTTTGTTAGTTGTAGCTAAGATAATTCTAGCTACTAGATCTTCTGGAAATTGACAGGGGTGTATAGTTTGTTCTTCATGGTTGTGTTTAACATTGCGGAACATCCAAATATCACCAGGATTTTTACCATCTGGATTACATGAAAGTTCACCTTTACGATTTCCTCGAAAATGCTTCTTATTCTGATATTTTTGGGGAACTCTAATTGCATCTAAATTAAATTTATAATTATCAGATTTACTAAACCAAAGAATTGTTTCATGTCTACAAGAAAATTTCTTTCGAGCGTGTAGTCCATGTTGTCTAGCCCAAATAATACGATTACGGGGAATTAAATTACAAGATTCAAGAATGGGAAAAAAACGAATATCTAAAGGAATCAACATTCCTTTATCAGCAAAAGCTCCAACCTGCCAAAATAATGAGCCTGTTTTTTTAAGAATCCTAGTACATTCTCTTAATACTAATGTTTGTTCTTTCAAATAAATATCAAGAGCTTGTTTAGATTCGTATTCTTTACCTAAATTATAGGGAGGTGAAGATACAACTAAATCTACACTTTCATCTGGTAATTTACAGATTATTTGTAAGCAATCTTCTAAGATTATTTGATCTACAGGTATATCCTCTGGGTTAATCTTCACTTTTTTATTGACCTCATAACCAATGCTCAATAATCATAATAACCTATATTGGGTTATTTGGCAATTTTGTAGGACTTACGCACAAGTCACGGAAAAATTAACCACAAAAAAACGTTCGCGTAGCGTCCCGAAGAGATAGGACACAAAGCAAAGAGAGTTTGAGAGCTATTTTGCGTAAGTCCTGACCATAAAAGAGACGGAAGATCCAAAATTTTTCTATCAAATTATCTAAAAATAGGTAACGACTCCATTTCTGAAGTCGTGACTTATAATGACGTTAACTAATTTCTACCTAGCCATTTTTGACCATTCAAACGATATACTAACCGAGATACTAACAAATCTAGGGTGATTTTCCGCTCGTCAATTAAAAACGATTCTAGGGTACTCGGTTTTTTACCTTCATTACAGGAAAAACCCTTTTTACCTTGAATATTCTCTTCGGGGAAATATACATTAAACTGGCGTTGTCCCCCTTGCCAGGAACCGATAACTTGCCAACATTCTTCCGCTGAGGTAAAACCAATTATAGAATACTTCTGCTTGGCAAAAGTCAGTTTTACATCTGGCACACCTTCTTTTGTAATTGCTGCTTGCAGCGCTGGGATATAATGTTGCTGCATAAACTCTTCAAAAGGCTTATCTTCCAAAGCTGGGGGTTTTTCCTTTTTGGCAGCTTTGGCGGCGGTTTTTTCGCTTTCTGCTGGAGTTTGTGTGGTTTCTTCTGCCATTGCTCGTTTTGGGGTAGTCAGTTATTTTTATTTTGACATACCAGAGCCATGAATTTGGGAATTTTATCAGAAAACGCCGTAATACCCCATCCCTCTACAGCGTGGGGATGTAAGGCGGGTAAAAATTAAACACCCTTCAAGCGATATTAAGCGCAGCTTAATCGTGAGAGAGGGTAGTTTAATTTTTACCAATCTTAGAGGTTGGTGGATTTCCTAAAGAATGTTAGACTCAAAATAGGTCGGGATTGGGAATAGAAGATGATTGTTTTTGAATTTAAAGCCAAAGGCACAAAGCAGCAATATCAAAAAATTGATCAGGCTATACGGATAACCCAATTCATCCGTAATAAGTGCTTGCGCTTTTGGATGGACAATCAAAATGTTAAATATTACGACCTGAATAAACACACTGCGGTATTAGCTAATGAATTTGATTTTGCTGATAAATTAAACTCAATGGCTAGACAAGCAGCAGCAGAAAGAACTGCCTTTGCAATTAAAAGATTTTTTGATAATTGTAAGGCAAAAGTTCCAGGTAAGAAGGGTTATCCCAGATTTCAAAAAAATAACCGTTCAGTTGAATATAAAACAAGTGGATGGAAACTTTTAGATGACCGCAAGCACATTACTTTCATAGACAAATGTGGAATTGGTCAGTTAAAATTAATTGGAACTTGGGATTTACATTTTTACCAGATTAAGCAAATAAAGAGAGTTAGGATAGTTAAACGTTCTGACGGTTACTATATCCAGTTTTGTGTAGATGCAGAACGGAATATTGACATCAATGCCACAGGTAAAACCGTTGGTTTAGATGTTGGTCTTAACAGTTTCTACACTAATTCTCAAGGTGATAAAGTTGATAATCCCAGGTATTTGCGGAAATCAGTGGATTTTGGATTTACGATTTTGGATTTTGGATTGACTCCACCCTCAAGTGTGGAGCTTGGGGATTTTAGATTAGCAATTTTGGATTAGTTCCGCCCTAAAATTGTAGGGGTCAACGGCCGTTGACCCCTACTTGTACTTGTACCGAAAATTCCCAATCTAAAATCTAAAATCTAAAATCTAAAATTTCTTGGTCATTGTTTACTCAATGGTTAGAATATTTTGGTAAAGTCTATGGGCGTGTGATTGTACCAGTTGCACCACAATATACTTCTCAAAATTGTTCTAATTGTGGAGAAATAGTTAGAAAATCCCTATCAGTTAGAACTCATGTTTGTATATGTGGGTGCATACTTGACCGTGACCATAATGCTGCAATCAACATTCTAACTAAAGCACTAAGACAAAGTGGCTATGATTTAAGTACCGTCGGGCGGACGGAAACTAATAACGCTTGTGGAGAGATGACCCTCTGCTCAGACTTGGTAACAAGTTTGAGTAAGGTTGCTCATTGAAACAAGAATCCCCCTCCCTCTATAGGGTGGGGAGCGTCAAATATGCTTCAACCACCTGCAACAGCAGGAACAATACTCACCTCGTCACCATCATTGAGGGTTGTTTCTGTACCGTCTAAAAAGCGGATATCTTCGCTGTTAACATAGAAATTCAAGAACCTTAAAGGTTCTCCTTTTGGCTTACGCAAACGCCCTTTGATATTGGGATAGTTTTCTTCTAAGTAATCAAACAATTCAGAAATATTACTACCACTACATTCTAGGACAGCTTGATTGTTTGTACAGCTTTGTAGAACAGTGGGAACTAAAACTTTTACGGCCATTGTTTAAACGTTAATTTTTAGTGAGTGATTTGCTGGGTAAGGGTTTAGCACTACTAAACCCCTTACAATTAATCCTTGGTGAGATCATTAAACCAGAACTTGTTGCCATTCTAAACGGTCAAGTGTGCGGGATCTTTCTAAAGCTCGTTCAAAACTGTCTAGTTTGGCTTCAATTGTTAAAGGTTCACCAATGTAGCCTTGAATTGCTTCCTGGGTTTTCAAACCATTACCAGTGATATAAACTACTGTGGTTTCATCGGGATCAATTTTACCAGCTTCGACTAATTTTTTGAGAACTGCAATAGTTGTACCGCCGGCGGTTTCGGTAAAGATGCCTTCGGTTTCTGCTAATAATTTAATACCTTCGATAATCTCTGTATCATTGACTGATTCAATATTACCATTAGTTTTTTGAGCTATTTCTACAGCATATACCCCATCTGCGGGGTTGCCAATCGCAATGGATTTTGCTATAGTGTTGGGTTTAACTGGTTGAATAAAGTCTCTACCTTCTTTAAAGGCTGTCGCTATGGGAGAACAACCTTCCGCTTGTGCACCACTGAAACGAACATTTTTAGCTTCTACTAAACCTACTTCTGTAAATTCTTGGAAGCCTTTGTAAATTTTGGTGAATAAAGATCCAGAGGCCAAGGGTGCAACTATATGATCTGGTAATTGCCAACCTAGTTGTTCTGCAACTTCAAAGCCCAAGGTTTTAGAACCTTCAGAGTAGTAAGGACGGAGGTTAATATTCACAAAACCCCAACCGTGTGTATTAGCAACTTCTGAACAAAGACGATTAACTTGATCATAATTGCCTTTGACGGCCATGAGGGTAGGACTGTAAATTAAACTACCAATAATTTTACCAGTTTCTAAGTCAGAAGGAATGAATACACAACAATCTAAACCGGCATGGGCAGCGATCGCTGCGGTAGAATTTGCTAAGTTACCTGTACTAGCACAGGATACAGTAGTAAAACCTAATTCTCTCGCTCTACTGAGGGCAACGGATACCACCCGATCCTTAAAACTCAGGGTGGGCATATTCACGGCATCATTTTTAATATAAAGTTTATTTAGACCCAGGCGACGGGCAAGACGGTGAGAACGCACCAAGGGAGTCATCCCTGTACCGACATCTATATAATTATCTGTAGCAACGGGTAAAAATTGACGGTAACGCCAAATAGAATTGGGACCTGCTTCAATAGTTTCTCTACTAACTAAGCTTTTAAGTACATTATAATCATATTTGACTTCTAGTGGTCCAAAACACAATTCACATACATGAGTAGCTTTAAGCTCGTATTCTGCACCACACTCTTTACATTTCAAAGCCTTGAGTATGGAAGTGTTTGCTTGGTTGAGGTTTGTTGTCGCCTGAGTCATAATTTACCTTTCCCTGGATATCCGTCAACTTTGAAATCATAGTAGCACGAAGCAAAATCCACGTCAAACATACCCGACAAAAATTGTCGGGTTTAGTTATTTAACTACAGGAATAGCCAACAGGTGATCGAGTTTCCGCTGTTGACAGTTAACTTGAGTGGATACTCGCACTAAAATAGTTTTATGATTAATATGTGTAATTCAGAATATTGAGAACTGCTATAAAAGGGTTTATTCGGTATTAGCTGGAATAGATGCTAAGATTCTTCTGAGAAAAAAGACCTTTGATAAAAAGATTCTAAAAATCATTTACATCCTGAAATTAATGTCTTATGTTATTTATAAATACAATCTAAAAACCAAATAAATTCTAGCAGTCAAAAGGCTTGAGTGCTAATATCTGAGGTAATCTTAAAACTGATGTAGTTGGCATAAATTCCACTTTTTCTAGATGAAGTTAGCGAAGTTTTTCGCAAAGTTTTTGCCAAAAACAGAAGTTTATCAGCAATTGATGACTTTGGAGGACGAGAATGATTAAATACAGTTTCAGTTTGATAGGGGTATCTCCAGTTTGGCATTTTTTTAATCACCAACAACAGAGTTTAGTAAAACCACAACATCAAGGGATAGAATATCTAGGAACTCACACTTGTACTTTAGATGCGTTCCTAGAATCTATAGAACCAATTCCTGTAAAATGGGGTTGGAATTTAGATCAAGTGGTAGATACGGTAATTGAGTTTTGGATGAATAATGCTGAGAGTATTAATTACTGGAAATCTCGCTTACAAGATGCAGGACATGATAGTTTACTAGTAGCTAGAGTAGCAGATATGAACTATTTGTCTGGAGAATTGGAATCACTACTAAAGAAAAATTTGTAACTTTTAATTACCAGCAATAGAATAGCAGGAAACAGGGGACAGGAAACAGATTATTTTTTGTTTACCTGGGAACTGCTATGTCATTTTCTAATGCTTTGAGAATTTTTAAATACAATTCTTCTACTCTTAGGGTTGCTGCTTCACTACTAGCAGCATAGTGATCTAACCCAGGAGAACCATTTACTTCAATCAAAGTATAATCTACCATAGGACTGGTTATATCATCAGTGAGAATATCTACTCCTGATAATCTTAATCCTATATCTTTGGTAATATTAATTGCTAATGACTGAAAATCAGGATGAATAGTTTCTGAAAAATCTACAGCCTCACCTCCACTAGATAAGTTAGCATTATCTAAAAGATAAACAATGTGATCATTAGGAATGACGCTATCCCAACTAAGATTTTGTATTTTTAGTTTTTTCTCAATGCGAAAATCATCAAACTTAATACAGTCTTTCCTACCGAGTTCAATAAATTTTCGTTGCTTTTGTTGTAATAACTCTAAAACATTAGAACTACCATTACCAACAACAAATAAGGGAATTCTTTGATAAGCAGCAATCACTTCATTATCTAAAACAACAATTCTATAGTCATTACCACTATAAAATTTTTCTACAATCAATCCTGATTTAATTTGGAATATTTTATCAGCTACATCATAATATTCTGTCTGATTATATACTTTAGTGACTAATATTCCATGACTAAGATTAAGAGGTTTAACAATTACAGGAAAGCCCTTTGATTCTGCATAATTAAATCCATCATCAATACTACTAAGATTTGGTGATTTAGCGCGTAATTTATCATTAAAAAATGTTTTCCCCTCTGTAACTTTATATCCAAACTGCTTCAGAAAAAAATTACTATATGCTTTATCTTTAACTAAATTAGCTGCCCCAAAACCATTGATATCTAATTTGCTATGACTAAAAACTGATTTTTTGCCATTTTTAAATGTAATATGTCCGACTAATTCATATTCTGGTTCAACTAAAACTATAGCCCCTATTTGTAATGCTACTTTTTTGATAATTGATGTAATTGACATTTTGATTTTTCGACTCTACCGTAATTATTATAGTAAGCTGATTTGGATTATGCTCAGAACAAGATATAGCAATGATTATGAGTCTTTTTAAAAAACTAGAAAATTAAAAATTTTTTCCTGCTCCCTCTTACCAGCGAAGAACCGATTTTTCTAGACTATCTCAGATTATACGAAGAAAGTAAATTTTGTCAAAAAATAAATTGTTGCATTACCTATTGACAATTTTGAAAATATGTAGTACCAAAGTGACATCATCAATAAAAGTGATGGTACATTCTTGGTTAAGACAAAGCAAGGCCCTTCATAATTTCATACGCATAAAATAATGATCCCACAAAATACCGATGATAAAAATATCACTTCAGAACATCAAGCTATAGCTTACAGAAAAAGGCTGAACGGTTGGGCTGTAGCTCGCGTCGTTGCAGAAGGGGAGAAAGTAATTGTTGCCAGATTCCGTAATCGTTCTGATGCCGAAGGTTATTTTCAACACATACGTCAGTTAATTCTTGATGCTGATTTTGAGCTTTTTTTTGATTGTCAACGTCAAGAAGTTATCATCTAAATTCATAAAGTCCAGGGGATAAGAGGAAGAGGTTTTTGGATATTTATTGTCAAATGCTAAAATTGCATCTTGATAGCGTCTACCAATATCATGAATTGCGGCTAAGAAGCTATACATAGCTATTATTTATTTTTTGTGTTCCCTGAAAATCATGTCTAACCTACCGCCGTTGAATACAGAAACAATTTGGGCAATCATTAATGATACAATTGATGATGCTACAGTGAACGGACTGCTATGGTATTATTTAGGTTATCGCTATGATACCACAACAGAAACTTATGATCATAGTCAAGTAGAGACGACATGGAGAGAGGAATATCCTCAACCACCGGATTTTATAGAATCTCGACCAGCAATTATGAAATTAACTCGTTCTATTCCTGCTGAAAATAAACAACTACTTAAAGAAAAATTAGGTTTTAAAGGTTACAAAATTGGTGAATTTGGTCCGCGACAAACTCGCAGAGCCACCTCCGCAAATTGGTTATTGAGTTATATGTTAATCACTACTGGCAAAATTGAGTAAAATTACTGAACTGTACTCATTTGAAAACCATAATTGTTGGAAATTGGGTTCATTAATATTAACTATCAAGCTTATAAACTTATTGATATTTATCTGTGTTTAATTACTTCTGATTTCGTTTTCGCAGCTAATGTTATGGAAATAACACAGACTTATATTGTATTTTTTTTAAAAGCTGTGTATATTAATATATATCAACCCTTGTATATCATAATCCTAGCTGAATTTGTGCAACTTGTTTTTTGTTAATCAATTTAGACTTAAAGAGAATAAAAAACAGTGTCACAGAAGTTTTAGGATTGCTTACGTATAACACAAATAAAGAGATTTCTGCTATGATCCACAAATTAATTAACACTAACATTAAGAGTTCTCATGTTTTGCTAACTCCTAATGAAGTCAAGGAAAAATTACCTTTAACTAAAATCGCTGAAAATACAATTTTAAAATTCAGACAAGAAATAGAACATATTCTAGATTTCCAAGATAGACGAAAATTCATTGTTGTTGGTCCTTGTTCAATTCATGATCCTAAAGCAGCCATAGAATACGGGGAAAGATTACTAGATTTAGCGAAAAAAGTTGAAGATAAACTGCTATTAATTATGCGAGTTTATTTTGAAAAACCGAGAACTACCATAGGCTGGAAAGGACTAATTAATGATCCCGAAATGGATGATTCTTTCAATGTAGAAAAGGGGATATTAATTGCTAGAAGTTTATTGTTAAAGTTGACAGAATTAGGATTACCAACCGCCACAGAAGCACTTGATCCGATTATTCCTCAATATATCAGTGAATTGGTATCTTGGTCTGCAATTGGCGCGAGAACAACTGAATCACAAACGCACCGAGAAATGGCTAGTGGTTTATCTATGCCGGTAGGTTTTAAAAACGGTACTGACGGGAATATTCAAGTAGCTGTAAATGCACTAAAATCAGCGAGAACGCCCCATAATTTTCTGGGTATTAATCAAAAGGGACAAGTGAGTGTATTTCAAACTAGGGGAAATGCTCATGGTCATGTAATTTTGCGTGGTGGAATTCAGCCTAATTTTGATGCAGAGAACATTAAATTAGTGGAAGAACAATTAAAAGCTGCGAAATTATCACCAAGAATAGTTGTTGATTGTAGTCATGGTAATACTAATAAAGATTACAGGTTACAATCTCTGGTGTTTGAGAATATTATTCAGCAAATATTAGATGGTAATAGTTCCATTGTGGGAATGATGCTAGAATCGAATTTGTATGAAGGTAGTCAAACAATTACAGGAAATCGTGAAGACCTAAAATATGGTGTTTCCGTAACTGATAAATGTATTAATTGGGAAGAAACAGAAAGAATTATTTTGGCTGCTCACGCCAAATTGACCTAAATCTATAGTATAGGGACAATTGATGAATTGTCCCTACATTCTTTTTCACGCCATGTCTAGTAGTAGTGAAAAATAAATTTCATACTCAGGACTGTTATTGAGGCCAACGACGGACAGCTTGACCAATTACCGCCAATTCTGACATTAATTGATCAAAAGCGTCCGGTGTTAAAGATTGGGGTCCATCGGATAACGCTTTGGCTGGGTGGGGGTGAACTTCAATCATCAGCGCGTCTGTACCCGCAGCGATCGCCGCCATGGCCATAGCAGGGACAAATTCGGACCAACCCAGACCATGACTAGGATCAATCATAATTGGTAAATGGGTGAGTTTCCGCAACACCGGCACAACCGACAAATCTAGAGTATTGCGGGTATATTGACGGTCAAAAGTTCTAATTCCCCGTTCACACAAAATCACATGAGGATTACCCGCTGCTAAAATATACTCGGCCGCCATTAACCAATCCTCAATGGTTGCAGCCATACCGCGTTTTAACAGCACAGGTTTAGGTTGCGCTCCTACTTTTTTAAGCATGGAGAAATTCTGCATATTTCTCGCCCCCACCTGAATCACATCTGCGACTTGGCCAATTTTCTCCAAATCTTCCGTATCCATAACTTCAGTAATAATACCCAAGCCGCTGACTTTCCGGGCGGT
>JBJUHT010000312.1:0-4344 GCA_046070105.1 Dolichospermum sp. | reverse complement strand
GGTGACTTTGTACCTCATAACATCGGTAAGTGCTGTAAAATTCCATCATCTTTAGAACAAATACCTTGACATTGAGAATTAAAAAAAGGATATACAGGATCATTGTTTCCTTGTCCCTTATCTTTATCTAAAGAAAACCCAAAACAATCTATTGATTTTTTTAACTTTATCTCTACAAACTTACATACTGCATCTCGTTGTTTTTCTTCAATTAAAAGAGTCAAATCATCTGCAACTAAATGAAAATCTTGTTTAATTGCAAGTTTTACTTGATTAATTAAATTATCACTCATTATCTCAATCTTCCTCTTCTTGAGAAGCATAGTAAATATCGTTGGAAGACTGATTAAGATTATTAATTACATTATCAAATGTTTCTGCAATAATACCTTCATTGGGATCAATTTCCATCTCCTTGATAGTTTTTTGATCAAATAGATAAGCGGACACTTTTTTAGGGTTTAAAGACTCCCCAGGTTCATAACCATAACGCTGACGCAATTCACTAGCTTTTATAAAAGATTTATTCAACATCATCAGATTATTTAATTCACGGACAAAATAGGGACTATGGGTACTCAATACTACTTTAACACCATTATTGACCAATTTTGCCAATACTCTCGCTAAATTTCGTTGATTATCTGGATGTAAGCTTAATTCTGGTTCGTCAATCATTAAATAATCTCCTGGTTGAGCCAAATGTTCTAAATAGAAAACTAAACTAAATAGAGTTTTGACCGTAGACGAAGTAAAATGTAAAGGCATTTTTTTATTGTTACTTCGATAAGGTAAGAAAAATATATCCCCATAACGATCTACTTCATATTTACCATTAATAATTTTTTTTTGAATGTCTTGTGCTTGTATTTGATAATCACTTTTTCGCTTTTTAGTATTAGTCAAGTCATTCAAAAACTCAATATAATCAGAAATTGGTTCTGCATAACGAGATTTAATAATATCTTTTAAAACTTCCATTGGACTAATCTTATCCTTCTGTGCATGATGCAGGAGACGGTTACGAATACTAGATAGCTCTTTAAAAAATAAATTGAGTCCACCCCGTTCAGCAGGAATTAGAAAGCAATTTTGCTTCTTTTTGCTAAAAATTAAACTAGTAATATTACTAGAAATCAACTCTGTCAATAATTTATGGGGAATACCTTTATCTCGCATTGTAAAAGTTACATTGGTATCATTTTCAGGTTTTTGAATATCTAAAAACCACTCTGATTCCTTATTGCTTAGACTTACACGACTTTGCCAAGGATGATTAGTTATATTAGCTAAAATTAAATCAATATCAAGTTTTAATTTAATCTGAGTTTGCCTAAATTCATCCGATTCAATCCCAAACAAATTTGGTAAATGTTTATTAATTCCTTGTGTTATCTCTTCTAAAATATCATCTAAATTACCACCGATCAAATTTTGAATATTGTATTGGCAGACTGTCTCTTGACTCAATTGCTTAACAAGATTCTCTACAAAATTAAAATTCACTTCAAAACGTTGATCAAGTAAAGCATATAAAGAATACATCACATAAGTTTTACCTGTATTATTAGCACCGCAGAGTAACGTAAAATCATTTAATTCTAAATTCCCTTGTTTAATGACTCCAAGATTATTAAAAGAAACTTTTGTCTTTAACATATTGTCCTTTTTTCTAATTAATTTTATAGGATTACTTATGAATAGCCAAGATCACCCCTAATTATATCATATTTTTGTGTTTTTGTTTTGATAACTATAAAAATAGCAAGATTAGGATCATTTAACTAATGGTATATTAATCAGAAAATATTTATATAACTAGGGTAGTTGAGATTAAACTTGTATAATTAGGTTAGGCAAAATGCCCAACCTATGAAATAGCAAAATCAGAAATGTAGAAATGTCTCTACACTAAATTAACTCAATTCAAAAACACCGAACCACTGATTGCTTGTTCAGAAGAAGATAATGGCAAAAATTTCTCCCCTAGCAATTTCTGGAAGGTTTTGACATCATTTTGCCAGTTACCAATTACTTGTTGTAAGTCTTGGATTTTTTCGGTGATTGTATTACTTAATAGGGGATAACTTAAGTTACCAGAAAATAAAATTGCGGGTGCTATCTGTTCCCCAAATTGAACATTTACTTGATTAATAGCTAAATTCAAAACTCCACGTTTTAAGGGGTAACTTAACTCTAAAGAAGCATTGACTTTACTACCTTCAAATTCTTGCCATGAACCCGGAGATAAAAGCTTATCACATATATATTGATAAGCATCCGTTTCTGATGGAAAGCTGACGAATCCTTTGGGGTTAATTCCCACTGCTTGATACTCTATTTGCGATAACTTATCTATCAATTGACTCGCAATTGCTGCTACTTGAATTTCTGCTTGATTTTTTGTTCCTATCATCTCTAATACATTTAGTCGGTTTGGTTGGACAATTATTCCCACACCATTTTTATAAACCAACTGCACTAAATTGTTATTGTACACTGGTTGATTTGCTAATTCCCAATCAGCGGGAATAATTCCCGTATATTTGAGAAAATCTGGGTTTAAAACTGCGGGATTTAGATTTTTAGCGACGATAGAAATCGCTATTTCTGAGATTTGTAAACTATTGCTCATAAACTCCTGGTTATTGCTGAATTTATTAACAGTATAAACACTGTCAAAACTAGTATAAATCAAAAATAAAGTATTTGTGCTATTTTCCTGTATGTATTTCACAGATTTATTAGCGATCAATGAAAATAAATAGGCGTTTTCTTGTAAACTAATAATAATATTAGTAATATTAAGAGTTATGTCAAATTTATCTGATAGAAAAAATCAATCCCGTGTAATTGTCATTGGTGCGGGTATAGGTGGACTTACAGCGGGTGCATTATTAGCAAATAGAGGTTATAACGTTTTAATATTTGACCAAGCGATAGTTCCTGGTGGTTGTGCTTCGACATTCAAACGTCAAGGATTTACCTTTGATGTTGGTGCGACCCAAGTTGCAGGTTTAGAACCTGGAGGAATTCATCATCGCATTTTCTCGGAATTAAATATAGAATTACCCGCAGCTATACCTTGTGACCCAGCTTGTGCAGTATATCTTCCAGGAGAGTCTACACCTATTAATGTGTGGCGTGATGCGGAAAAATGGCAAGAAGAACGCCAAAAACAGTTTCCCGGAAGTGAATCTTTTTGGCAATTATTAACAACTTTATTTCAAGTTAGTTGGGAATTTCAAGGACGTGATCCTGTGCTACCACCGCGTAATTTATGGGATTTAAAACAACTAATTAAAGCAGTGCGTCCGAGTACATTTATAACTGCACCTTTCACCTTGATGACAGTGGGAGATGCTTTACGATTATGTGGTTTAGGAAATGATAAAAGACTGCGGACATTTTTAGATTTACAACTCAAATTATATTCTCAAGTTAGCGCGGAAGAAACTGCCCTACTTTATGCAGCCACAGCTTTGAATGTATCCCAATTACCCCAAGGATTATTTCATCTTCAAGGAAGTATGCAAGTATTGAGCGATCGCTTGGTAGAATCTTTAGAACGAGATGGTGGTAAATTATTAATGAGACATACCATCGAAAAAATCAAAGTTGAAAATAACCAAGCTAAATCTGTAATCATTAAAAATCAGAAAACCGGAGAAACTTGGACAGAATCAGCAGATCATATAATTGCTAACGTTACGGTTGAAAACTTAGTTCAACTATTAGGAGAAAACGCCCCTTGGGGATATAAACAAAGAGTAGAAAAACTACCTCCTGCTTCTGGTGCTTTTGTTGTTTATCTAGGTGTAGATAAGAGTGCAATTCCCGCCAATTGTCCACCGCATTTACAATTTTTATATGATATTAATGGACCAATTGGCGAAAATAATTCCCTATTTGTATCTGTAAGTCATGAAGGAGACGGCCGCGCACCATTAGGAAAAGCGACAATTATTGCTTCTTCCTTTGTTGATTTTACTCCCTGGTGGGAAACTCAAAATTACGAACAGTTAAAACAAAAATTCACCCAAGAAGCAATATCCAAACTTTCCCAATATTTCTATTTAAAACCAGAAACCATCATTTATGTAGAAGCAGCCACACCTCGCACCTTTGCTAATTATACAGGCAGAAAAAAGGGAATTGTAGGCGGTATTGGTCAAAGAATTTCCACCTTTGGACCCTTTGGTTTTGCAAATCGTACTCCTATTAATAATTTGTGGTTAGTTGGTGATTCTACCCACCCTGGAGAAGGAACTGCGGGGGTCAGTTATTCAGCTTTGACGGTAGTTAGACAAATTCAAAATCAAGGGTAGAATTCTTTTTTCTCAC
>JBJUHT010000311.1:0-10971 GCA_046070105.1 Dolichospermum sp. | reverse complement strand
AGCCACTTTAGCAGATAAGAGCAAATTAGTAATTGGTAATTGGTAATGGGTAATTGGTAATTGGTAATTGGTAATGGGTAATAGGTAATAGGTAATGGGTAATGGGTAACTTCTTTACTTCACCTCTTCCTGACAACTGACCACTGACCACTAACAACGGACAACTGACCACTAACAACGGACTACTGACCACTAACAACTGACCACTGACCACTGACCACTAACAACTGACCACTAACAACTGACCACTGACCACTAACAACTGACCACTGACCACTAACAACTGACAACGGACCACTAACAACTGACCACTGACCACTAACAACTGACAACTGACCACTAACAACTGACCACTAACAACGAACAACTGACCACTGACAACTGACAACTGACCACTAACAACGGACAACTGACCACTAACAACGGACAACTGACCACTAACAACGGACAACTGACAACAAAAATGCTGGGGAATGAGAAAAGAATCTCAATATTTTTCCTCTTCTCACTCCCGAACAGCAAACTACCAAGAATGTAGAAATTTTAGAAATTTAAAATTCTTAGTAAGCCAAGCCCATACTGCGAGTTGTTTCGGCCCCTAAATAAACGCGAATACTTAAAAAGTCCGTGGGGCAAGCAGTTTCACACCGCTTACAACCTACACAGTCTTCAGTGCGGGGAGACGCAGCCACTTGAGCAGCTTTACAGCCGTCCCAAGGGACCATTTCTAATACGTCTGTAGGGCAAGCGCGAACGCATTGTGTACAGCCAATGCAGGTGTCGTAGATTTTTACGGTATGAGACATTGAAAAACTTCTCCTCTTGGGTGTTCTTCTAGAATGAATGACAAAATCATAATCAAGGCATAGTTTACCCCAGGGCTTGATAGCTTGTAAGCAAAAGGCTACATAACTTTAAACAATGTAATAGACACTTTGGACAATTTATCTACCAATATCCCTCTGATTCAGTCATAATCAGCAACATAGACATCAAGTGTTTATCTGAATTACCCTCTCCTATCAATGCCAATTTGTAAAGATATGTAAACTAATCGTGATTTTCCCGGCAGTTATCTACAATACCTATCATCAATAATCTATCTGTTTATTCAGGGTTGTTCAGATATTATTCATATAATTTAAGATAATTTCCGAAAAATACGCTTGACCCGATTTTAATGAAACCCCAATTTTAGCAAAAACATCTTAATTAGTTATAATATGCTCAATAAGTAAATCAGATCACATCTTATGGAGCTAAATTCCTTACCTACAGAGGTAATTCTAACACATCCACGTCAATCTCTTGGTAAATTACAACTTGATTGGACACCTCAACCGGGCAATTATTTAGATTTTGCAGGTAAAACCTACGCAGTCTTAGAGCGTCGCCATAGGTATCAGCTTCAAAATGGACGTTATATATTAAATAATATCGCTATTTACGTACAAACAGCCCAAAGCCCAGAAGAAAGAACTTTAGTAGGGGGACGTTGGGTTATTGGTGATGCTACTTGTAACTATAATGCTCTTTCGGAAATTATTCGTTGTGCGGTTAACCCAGCAGGACCGTGTAAGTCCTGCTGTTTTTATGAAAGTCATTAGTTGTCAGTTGTCAGTTGTCAGTTGTTGGTTGTCAGTTGTCAGTTGTCAGTTGTTGGTTGTAAAACGTGAATTACCAATTACCAATTACCAATTACCAATTACCCATTACCAATTACCCATTACCAATTACCCATTACCAATTACCAATTACCCATTACCAATTACCCATTACCCATTACCAATTACCCATTACCAATTACCCATTACCCATTACCCATTACGCATTACCCATTACCAATTACCCATTACCCATTACCAATTACCAATTACCCATTACCCATTACCTCACCCACAGTCAACCGAGTTCCATTAACAAAATCCCATCCTAATTGACATCGTTTACCCATTAACTGCACCTCTCGCAATAACAATAATCCCTCACCAGTTTGAATAATTGGTCCAACTCCTTTAATAATATTAACTACTTCTCCTTCCTTTCCTGATATCATTGAATTAGATATCTTGTATATTCTTTCTTGTAACTGTTCTGGTAATTCTTGAATATACGCAATGTCTAAAGGAACACTAGCAGTAATTTTAAATGGTTGATTACGAAAAACAGTAGTACAATGAGGATGAAAGCCGCGAATTTGATTATGTAATTGAATAGCACTTCGTCCCCAGTCCAAATTATAATCAGGCTTTTGAATCAAAGACGCGTAAGTAGCACAGCTATGATCTTGAGGAATAGGTTGAATTTCTTGATGTTCCAGTCTGTACAAAGTCTCTATTAGTAAATATGCACCAATAGTAGCCAATTTTTCCCCTAATATCTGAGCATTATCTAGTAATTTAATCTCTGTAGTAGCTTTTAGCAGCATATCTCCTGTATCCATCCCTTTGTCCATTAAAATAGTTGTAATTCCCGTTTCTTTTTCTCCGTTATATAAACTCCATTGAATCGGTGCAGCCCCTCGATATTGGGGTAAAATTGAACCATGTACATTAATGCAACCTAGTTTTGGCATATCCAATATTTTCTTAGACAGAATTTGACCATAAGCAATAACTACAAATACATCTGCTTCCGTTTGTTGGAGTTGTGTTAAAATTTCCACATCTTTTTTCACCCTCTCAGGTTGCCAAATGGGAATATGATGATTTGTAGCGTAAGTTTTCACAGGTGAAGGTGTTAACTTATTCCCACGCTCTCGACGTTTATCCGGTTGAGTGACAACAGATAATACCTCAAAATCACTATTTTCTAAAAGTTTTTGCAAAGTGGGAACTGCAAAATCAGGAGTGCCAAAAAATACTATTTTCATTAGTTATTAATGATTAATCACAAGTTATAGGTCATTATCAATATTAAGTGTGTTTCCCGTCCCTGACAACTTGAAAATATCAATATCAATGCAATTCTCCGCTCGGAAATTTAATTACAAATGCAGGATATGAATTTTCAAGGTTTTATGGTATAGTGTTTAATATCAATGAAAATGGCAAAAATCAAATATGATGTTAGGTCATGTTCATCAGTGTCTTGGCTACAAGGAAAAAGCAAACAGCTACGTGAGACGTTTTCTATCTCACAGACTGTACTAACGCAAAGTCTCTCCACGAGAAGTTATCGCTAATTCCATCTAGCATAGACTTTTTTTGTGTGTCTAGCTTCATTTTTTACTTAGCTGTTTTTCTCTCTACTAAAGCAAAATTATTCGGTAATTACCCAATTTGCAAAGTAACTGTGTTGGCTTCGTTTTAGCACTTAGCAGTGTATGTAAATTTTTCAATTCGGGTATAGACACTTAGTGATCCTATTTATTTTTGATTGTGCATCAGTTAGTTTAAATTTGCCAAAAATAGAGAACTTTTGATATTACAGCAACCTGGAAACAAAATAAGCTATTTGAGACTGGTTTGATAAAGTTATTTCAAAACAGCATCTAATCAAATCCAAACTTAATGATGATCACTAAAAAATATTTATATTCAAGTTAAATTGAATATGATATTGCCTCAAGTGACATAAATAACTGCGTTTTTATTTATACAAAAAACTAAAAATTATGAGGAGGTCAATAGTGACACTGAAACTTTTGTAAAACATTGTAACATTTTCATAAATTATCCTGCAAAAGCTGTTGGTTTATTGATATATATAGTCATAGCTTTTACAAATTCTGCATAAATACTGCCCGCACTTAGCAACTGCTTCCAGAGAGTCTCATCATGCTTAAATCACTTTTGGTGTTAGGATGGTTCCGTGTTCAACCATTTATCAAATACATTGCTATTACTATTATAATTTCAACCTTTGTGGGAATGTCTGTTCATGGTACTTTAGCTAAACAATCCCAAGTAGCAAATACCAATTCAGGAAATGACAAATCTGATGCAAATGGGAAAATAAATTTACAATTTGCTCAGGTTAATTCTCAGACAGGAAAAATATCTATTGGGGAAGGAATACAGTCATTATCAACCAATAAGGTGATAACTGGAGCAAAAACAGAGAATCATCAAGTGGAAAATAATGTTGTTAAGAAGAGTATACCATCAGTTGATGTTGCAGAAAATCAAGAAAAAATATCCATTGATCAAATTAATTTAAGTCAAAAATTAAAGAATGAAAATTCTGAAGTTGAGTTTAATTCTCTAGAAAATCAGGGTTCTGAATCAGAAGCATTAGCAACATCTACAATTATACCTGGAGGGAATAAATTACAACCGGATAAAAGTGGAGAAATACCTGTAATTGAACCGAAAAATGAGTCAGAAATGACACAAGATGATCCTATAGGTAGTCCCCATCCCATACCGTGGAAATGGATTATAGCAACTCAGGAAACCGTTGGCGGGAGAGGTATTTCTGGTACTAGATATTACCGCAGCTTACCAGTAATTTCACCTGATGGCAAATATGGGGTTTATAGCCGGGTGCAAATGGAAGTAAAGCCGGAAATGCACAATAGCAGAGTTAAGAGCGTATTGTTCATCGAAGATAGACAGACCAAAAAGTTGCGGGTGATGATATCAACCGACCAGGGGATTGATCCTTTATTAAATAAAGAGGGAAGTTGGTCTGAAGAAGCTGATAATGATGGTAGAATTAGAGTATTAGTGCCTATTAGCTGGTCTGAAAAGGGCGATCGCTTTCTAGCACGTAAATTTGTGGCTATTTTTAACACAGCAGATGCTACAGATCAGGCTGTAATTTGGGATCGTCAAAAAAATAATATCAATGTAGTTAATCCTGTGCAATCAGAGGATGATCACGAAAAAATAGCCATTTTGTTGGGTTGGAGTAAAAAGCAGCCTAACAATGTCTTATTTCGTGCTGGTGAACTAGGGGCAGAAAATTGGCCTTTGGTGCAAGTAGCTAATGATGGTAAAACCGTAGATATGTCAGCAGAGGAAGACCAGCCGATCACCTTTGGTGAAAATGCCAAAATTTGGGCTGATCCACAGGTTGCATCTCGTATCTCAGTTAGTAACTAATCACTAATCCATACCCGTTGTCAACCGTAACAACTAACAACAACGGGTAATTTTGATACCAATGTAATAAATTCTGAAATAGTTGCGTCACAAGTAAGGCTATTTTCCAGACAAACGACCAACTATAAAAGTAAAATATCAGTGTTTTCTAACTCGTTTTCATCGAGAGTTTCCTTGACTCGACGAATTGGTAAATTAGCGATTAAAGCCGTTGTTCGTTGATTGCTTTCTAGGGAAAATTCCAAACCTTCTGTTTCTACTTCTACATAGCGACAAACGATTTCCAGGATTTCCTGACGCATTTTTTCTAAGGTTTCGGGGTTCAAGTCAGCACGGTCGTGGGAAATAACAAATTGCAGACGACGTTTAACGTCATTGCGGCTGTTATCGGGACTGCGGACAAAAAGTTTTTCTAAAATTTCAAGAATCATTGCGGGTATGTGTAAAGCACAAGAAACTGGGAAGTAATTAAACAAGTTTTGACCAAAGCATCTTTCTCAAGCGGGAAAAGATGTTTTTACCAGATGAGTCAAGCTCAAGAAATTCAACAGTTTCTCCTTGCAATCTCCGAGCAATGTTCTCAAAAGCGGTGGCCGCTAAAGATGGTGTATCTGATAATACTAATGGTTCGCCCCGGTTGGTAGAGACAATCACACGCTCATCATCAGGGATTACTCCTATGATGGGGATAGCGAGAAGTTCCTGAACATCCTGTACAGACATCATATCATTTGCTTGTACCATTGTCGGTCTAATCCGGTTAACTATTAAGTTAATTTTTTTTACACCTTGTGCTTCAAGTAATCCCACTACTCGGTCAGCATCACGGACGGCGGAAATTTCGGGAGTAGTGACAATTAGAGCCTCCTTAGCTGGGGCCGTAGCATTTTTAAAGCCCATTTCAATTCCTGCTGGACAATCAATAATCACATACTCATATTTTTGTGATAGTGCATTTACTAGTAACTTCATTTGGTCAGGTGTGACAGCTTCTTTATTGCGATGTTGGGCTGCTGGTAAAAGCACTAAGTTAGGTTGTCGCTTATCTTTGACCAAGGCTTGTTCCAGACGACATTCTCTAGCTAAAACTTCTACCGCTGTATAAACAATCCGATTTTCTAATCCTAGTAGTAAATCTAAATTTCTCAGACCAAAATCCGCATCAATTAAGGCTACTTGCTTGCCTATTTTGGCTAAGGCCATTCCCAAATTAGCTGAAACTGTGGTTTTACCCACTCCCCCCTTACCGGAGGTAATGACAATAATGCGACTCATGGTAATGTTTTATAAAATTCACGAACAATAAAATATTTCAGGCTATTCACGGAATTAATTACATTTGTGATTCTTGCCTAGTCAAGAATTTTAGATCAGATCTTGTGTAATTAATCGTGTCCGACTATTTAATTGGCTGCGGGAAAAATCAGCGGCCTTGACAATGCGAATGCCCTCCGTTGTGATATGTGCAACTTCAGGCAAGAAATTGGTGGGGGACTTTTCTGGCGCTCTAGCCACAGCATCAGCGATTCGCAATTGGGTTGGTTCCATTTGCAAGGCCATGATCAAAGATTCCCGATTACCAGCAGCCCCAGCATGGGCAACTCCCCGTAAACGACCCCAAACTAGAATATCTCCATCTGCAATTATGATACCACTAGGGTTGATATCTCCGAGAATAATCACAGTACCGCTATGGCGAATTTCCACACCCGATCTGACTGTCATCTGTAAATAGAGAGCATCTGCCAATGGGGCAGGGGTGGTTTGAAAATCGGCAGTCAGGGATGTTTCTAGTGGGATTTGTTCTACGGAGTAACCAAGGGTACAAGCAGCGATCGCCGTTTGTCTGCGACTGGTGGCTACGGATTTCAATTGTATTTGATATGTATTTAAAGTTTCTGCCAAATCTTGCAGTTGTCTGTTATCTAATAACCGATCTTTCGCTACCAGATGCAGGGCTGTGTGCGGCTTACGTAAGCGATCGCCCGCATTTAAACGCTGTTTCATTTGTTGCCAAATCTCCCACCAACTAAATTCTGATGGTGGTACTTGAGACTCAGTGGGTAAAATCAATAACAGTCGCTCTCCCTGGGTTTTTAATTGCACTTGAGTGTTTTGTTCTGCCTTTTGTAGCTGGTAATTTGAATCCTCATCTATTAAACCAGAGAAAACAGAACCTGCCGCCATCGGATTAGGAATATGAGATTCTGATAGACGCAAAGACGTAACCATATTTTCAGCAGCAGAATTATCCTGAACATAGGCAATAACAGGGTTTAACTGCACATTGGAGGGCATAGAACTAGATTCTATCTGATCAGTAGCATCCGTATTCACCTCACCAGAATGAGAATTATTTACCTCTATATCAACCTCATGAACGATATGTGACTCTGAATTAGGAACATCAGAGTTGATGACATCAGATTTAACATCATCTGTATTTACCTCACCAGAATTAGAATCATTTACCTCTATATTAACCTCATACACAAGCGACTCTGAATTAGGAACTTCAGAGTTTATTGCATCATGTTTAGCAGAATCACAATTCATGCAGCACTAGCCAAAATATACCAACAGTGAGATCTAAAATTGATAATTGTCAACAGATTTTGGATTTACAATTTTGGATTTTGGATTGACTCCACCCTCAAGTGTGGAGCTTGAGGATTTTAGATTGACGAAACATTGGATTAGTTCCGTCCTCAAGGGGCAGGGTTTGTACCAAAAATTCCCAATCTAAAATCTCAAATCTAAAATCTCAAATCTAAAATTTTTTGGTCAACTGTTAATTATCAATTTACATACCAATCTTTGATAAACCGTTCCCAAAGCATCAGCATTACCAACATTACCGGGAAACAACACCACAGGCAAATTAGGAAACAGGGGATGATCAGATGGTGTAATTACCATAGAACAACCTGCTAAAATTTGACCAAGTAATCTAGCAGAAGTTAAAGCCAACCCTGTACTCAAGACATCATTAGAAGTAATACCCCCCTTACTGATTAGGAATCCTATATCAGATGGTAAACCTTGGACAATATCCATGAGTAAAGCTGAAACAGTATTGCCAAAATCTAACCTAGTTTTGACATCTTTAAAAGTTAATTCTTGACGGCTGGTGTAAACTACTGGAGTTTTACCAGCATTGTGTACTGTTTTGACATTTTCTAGAATCTCTGCTAATAGTTTAGCAGATTCCTCTGCGTTATGATCCAGTAATCTACCCACATTAATTTCGATGCCTACCGTTCCCTCCAGTTGTAATAAAGATTCTAACTGTTGAGTTGTCTTTTTAACATGAGAACCGACAATGATTGCACCAGGTTTGTCACCGCGCACATATTTTGCCATATTTTCAGCCGCAATTGGTTGAGGGGGTAAACCAGCCAAAGCTGTTAAAATACTAGCAGCAGAACGGAATAAAAATCGTTTTCCTCGACTTGCGGCCGTTAACACATCTAATGCAAAGGTGTTCAGATCCTGTTGATTTTCTCCGTCTACCACACCACACTGATTATTCTCAAGTTGTAACAAGCGTTCTAAACTACCAGCGCGGATATCTGGAAGTAAAAATCTCTTCACCGCGTCTTCCCTGATTTGTCCCTTGGTTTTTTCTTCTACATACTGAGGAAGATAGCTATAATTATAACTGAATACTGAATCACGGGCAAATTCTGTTTCATGTACAGGAGTGGGAACACCATCAATAATTAGATAATGAATGCTATCACGGGTAATTCTGCCCCCTTCAAAAAATGCCGGGACGAGAAAATGAGCATCAAATGGACCGAGTTCTTCGGCAATCACATCGGTTTCTATGGGATAATGTCCCCGTAAAGTAGAGTCAGAACGACTAACTATGAGAAAATCGTTGATTTTTTCCGCTGCTAATGCGAGTTTGAGATGATGACAAACTTCTCTAGTCACAGATGCTGCTGCTGCCGGGGTGAGGGCACGAGTATTGGTTAAAATAAAGAAAATGAAAGCATCGTCTTTTAATCCTAAACGCAGAGTTTCCACATCCCAACGCATCAATAATAAACAACTGTGAACAGTTTGAGATCCGGTGGGATCATCATCGAGGACAATGATTTTGGGCTTGTGATTCATAATTTGTGCTATCTAAACCTATTGTCAGTTTTCTCAGTTCTTTGTATATCTTACATACATAGTCTGTCATTGATGATCTTGATCTTGACTTACTCAGAAAATGATAAGTAGTGAATGGAAAAAAACCGACATCAGTAACGAAAAGTAAAGTTGCCCAAAACCTCTTGTTATATTTTATAGGAAAAATATTTGATTTTTGAGCAGAACTCCATAGATACTTAAAGTCTCCTTTCCTGTTCCCAGCCTAGATGAAAAACTCATGAATCAAATTGGATCACTATATTAATGCAACTGATGGCTGGGTTGAGCAAACATTATTAATAAAACTTAAACAATTATGTTAATGAAAATTACATCCACTCAGACCAGAAAATGGTATAGTCAAAAAGATAATTGAGAATTTATAAATGACACTCATGCCTATGTCACACAGTGGCTTTTGTTTTTGGTCAAAAAACGGTTCAATTAATCTGTAATATTACTTAACCAATATTTCAGAGATGAAGTATAAAGGTTGTTAGGATAGCAAACCACAAAAACACAACTATTTCCGCTAATATACATGAACCAATCTGCAAAATATTACTCACCGCTCCAGACTGCTTTAATTGGTGGAGCGATCGCTACAACTGCTACCATAGCTGTATTTGGTCAAGCTTGGACACGATCAGTTCATGCTGCTTTACAAGACAGTCCCAAAGCATTAGTTGACCAAGTTTGGCAGTTGGTGAATCGTGAATATGTTGATGATAAATTTAATCAACAAGATTGGCAAGCAATCAGGCAGAGCCTATTAACTAAAGACTACACTTCCAAAGAAGAAGCCTACGTAGCAATTCGCGCCGCTTTGCAAAAGCTGGGTGATCCCTATACTCGGTTTATGAACCCCCAACAGTATGAATCCCTAACTAGTCAAACATCTGGGGAAGTATCGGGGATTGGTATTCGGATGCAAGTAAACGAAAACACCAAACGTCTCACCGTGATAGAGGCTATAGACAATTCTCCAGCCCTGAAAGCCGGACTAAAATCAGGGGATGAGATATTAGCCATTGATGGTAAATCAACCCTGAAAATGACGGTAGAAGATGGCTCAAAATTAATTCGTGGTCGGGTAGGTACTAGTGTTAGCTTAGATATAGAAAGATCAGGGAATAAACTCAAAATCAAATTAACAAGGGCAACGATAGAAATTCCGACTGTTTGGTATAGCTTAAAACAAGAGGCGAATCGGCGGGTTGGGTATATTCGTTTACAAGAATTTAGCTCCCACGCCGCTGATCAAATGCGTGCTGCTATTCGCAAAGGAAAGAGTGATCAAGTTGACTCCTATGTTTTAGACCTACGGGGTAATCCTGGTGGTTTGTTAAATGCTAGTATAGAAATTGCTCGGATGTGGTTAGATGAGGGTCATATCGTCAAAACCGTAGACCGCAAAGGATGGAGCGCCCAAACTACAGCTAATGGTACAGCTATTACCAAACTACCCTTAGCAATTTTAGTAGATGGTAATTCTGCTAGTGCCAGCGAAATCCTGACCGGCGCACTCAAAGACAATAAACGGGCTGTAGTTGTTGGTAGTCAAACCTTTGGTAAAGCTTTGGTACAGTCAGTCCATGAACTAGAAGATGGTTCAGGTTTAGCCGTCACCATTGCCCATTATTATACACCCAATGGTACAGATATCAACCATAAAGGGATTGCACCCGATATCAAGTTAGAATTGACACAAACACAAGAACGCCAATTGGCTTCTAATCCCAGTTTAATCGCTACAAATAGTGATCCTCAATACATTCGT
>JBJUHT010000310.1:0-5381 GCA_046070105.1 Dolichospermum sp. | reverse complement strand
AAAAGTTTTGCTCTTTCTTCTGCTAGAATTTAGAAAATGAAAACCCCCTGCTCTTCGAGAGGGGGCTTAATATGTACCTCATAAGAGCGGAAACCCCTGTATATTATATGATTGGAAATCGCTGTATTACCGCTTACTCTGGTGATTTCAGAGCTTGATCTAAAATTTCTCTAGCTTGTTCGGCCTTTGATTTTGCTTCCTGGTAACGAATATTGGCTTGAGCAAAATTTTTGAGAATCTTGAAACCTTCTTTGAGATTGGTTATTTCTGACTCTGTGACGCATTGATCAGAAAATAGCACATCAATGGCTTTGCGAATTTCTAAGGCTTCTGTGCGGGATTCTTGTACCTTTAACTTTAAAGAAGCTAAATTACTGAGAATTTGAATTGCTTGGATAATCTCATCTTCACGACTAGAATTATCCATCGTTGGTTCTTTGATTTCAATTAACTGTTGTGGACTAAATCCTGCTTCTAATTCTGTTGGTAGTTCCCCTACTTCCATGAGTTCCATTAGCTGATCCATTGCTTTGTCACGGGCTTTAGCGGAATCTTTACCAGGAACAATCAAGATAATTTCTGGACTTTGAGGAATAGTGTATTGAACCATAAGTGTATATATAAATTCTCAATTGGTCATAGATACGGAAAGAAAGAATTAACCTCAGTCCAGAAACTATTATAGGATAATATTGCATTTCCCCAGCACAAAACCACAAAGACAAGAAATATTAGTTCGATTATACTTAATAAAGGTAAACAAAAATATAACAAAATGACAAATTTATGACTCCTAATCCCGTTATTATACGCTCTGTAGAACAACTAGGCTACCGCGTCACTGTTGGTGATGTAGCTACCCAGATAGGATTAAATTAGGATTAAATATAGCTGAAGTCAATCAAGGTTTATTAGCCCTAGCTGCTGACGCTGGAGGACATTTACAGGTTGCAGAATCAGGTGATATTGTTTATCTATTTCCTCGCAATTTTCGAGATATTTTACGCAATAAATACTTGCAAATACGTTTGAGAGAATGGTGGCAAAAAATCTGGTCTGTGCTATTTTACCTAATTCGGATTTCTTTTGGTATTCTTTTAGTTGCTTCTATCATTTTGATTACTGTGACTATTTTCATTATTATCACTGCTAGTTCAAATCGGGATGATGATAATCGCAGTGGTAGTAGTTCTAGAAGTAATAATTTCTTCTTTTTCCCTGATTTATTCTGGTATTTTAGCCCAAATTATGGCGATAATTACCAAGAACGACGGAGAGAAAAGGGCGAAAAGAGTGAAATGAATTTTTTGGAAGCGGTGTTTTCATTTCTCTTTGGTGATGGTGATCCTAATGCTAATTTGGAAGAACGCCGCTGGGAAGACATTGGGGCTGTAATTAGTAATAATCAAGGTGCAGTAGTAGCAGAACAAATTGCTCCTTATTTAGATGATATTGGCGAAAAATATCAACAAGAATATGAGGATTATATGCTGCCTGTGCTGGTAAGATTTAATGGATTTCCTCAAGTAAGTTCAGACGGTCAAATGGTCTATTATTTCCCGGAATTACAGGTAAGAGCTAGTAAAAAACAGCGGCGTTCAATATCTGAATACCTCCATGAATTTTTCTGGAAGTTTAGTGCAGCTAGTTCTGGACAAATTCTCCTCAGTGCGGGTTTAGGAGGAGTGAATTTTTTTGGGGCTTTGATTTTGGGAAATTTATTGAGAGATGGCACAATTGCGGCTCAAATTGGCGGTTTAGTTTCTTTTGTTCAAGGTATTTATGGATTGTTATTGGCCTATGGTACAGGGTTTTTAGCCATTCCCTTAATTCGATATTTCTGGATTAAATGGTACAATAATAAAATTTCTACTCGCAATTATCAACGTCAAGAACGAGCTAGATTATTAGCAGGTGCGGATACTTCTTTACAGAAAAAAATCGCCTTTGCTCTTGAATTTGCAACGGAAAAAGTCATTAGTAAAGAAGATTCTGTTTATTCCACAGAAACAGATTTATTAGAACAGGAATTTCAGAATAAGCAAATAGGTAATAGGTAATTGGTAATAGGTAATAGGTAATTGGTAATGGGTAATGGGATGATATTTATTTTTCTCTTGCAAGAGTGTCTCTTGTCTCTTGCAAGAGCGCCTATTTTGTTTGAATGGGTGTCAAGGCTACACCTCGATAGTAATATCCTAAAATTTGTAGGTGGTTTGCACCACGTTTTGCTAATTCATAAGCTCCCCATTGACTCATTCCTAAACCATGACCAAAACCTAATCCCTGGAAGATAAAACTACCATTTGCGTCTTTACTGATAATAAATCTTCTACTTTTAATTTTTAGTGCGGTTCTGACTTCTTCACCTTGGAGAATTTTAGTGCCTTTATCACTGATAATTTTCAGAGTTTTGACACTTCTAAAAGGTGAAACATTTTCGATGATCATGTTTTTGACATTACCAATACCAGCAATTCTGGCGCTAATTTCTCCGGGTGTGAAGGTCTTTGTCCAATTACATTCTTTGATATTTTGGTCAAAATCAGGAACGGCACGCAAATAAGGTTCTCTGGTACTCCAGATATCTTCAACGTTTTCAGTGTGTCCACCAGAACAAGCATGAAAGACAGAAAGAATGATACGATTATTGTAAGTTAATATCTGCCCTGCTGTTTGGTCTGCTGCGTTATAGGTTTTGGGAGACTCACTACTTACACCTTGATAAATTTGCCAACGATCTGGACTATCCCCTAAATCATACACCGGATTTCTTCTTTGTCTTTCGCGCTCATAAAGGGCATAGGTACGGGCTGCTATGGCTTGGGCTTTGAGGGCTTCTTCTGGCCAACTAGAATTCATTTCTCCACCAATGACGCTGTAGAGATATTCCTCTAAATCTACCCAGTTGACAGCAGTTAAACCGTTACCTGTGGGTACTACTAAAGTTCTACCACGAAACCAGCGATCGCCAATATAAACAAACCCTTTATTTGCTGGTTCAATCCAAAATAACCCTGATTGCCATCTGTCTAAAGTAATTCCTCGGGACACTGCTTGAGCGACGAAGGGTTTCATTCCTGGCAATTCTCCTAGTGTCTTACCCCTACTATCTTTGACAATAGCGGTTGTGGAAGCACCGACTTTTACCTGTTTAACTTCTCTGGCAATTGCTATACGCAAAATTACTGATGCTTGGGCAGGGGTAAGTAAGAGAAACCAGAACAGTACACTTATCCACCAATGTGTACCTTTAAGTTTAGAAAAAAAACTGCCCAATACTAATAATAGTTGAAATTTCATTTTAATTGTCAAATTACAAGCGTCTACTGTTTAACTTTTATATACTTTCATAGTATATCGTCTTTATGTAACTGGGGCGCTAGGATTCGAACCTAGGGATGGCGGGACCAAAACCCGCTGCCTTACCACTTGGCTACGCCCCAAGGAATTAACTTTAGATAATATAGCAGTCCTTCTTGGATAATGTCAAGTGTTTTAGAAAAAATTTTTTTTTGGGGGGGGTTGGTGGTTAAGGGGGATTTTGTCAAATTTTAGGTTGTTTCACAAATTTTATGGAAAAAACATGATTTTCTATGTCAAGATTACTTAGATATAAATACAAAAAAAAGATAAAATTTCTAGTAATATTTTGGTTAAGCTGACTAGAAAATTAGAAGTTAAGTAACTTTTAAGACAGAAAAAGTAGCGAAAAATACGAATTGTATTTAATCAGGATGAAGATCATAGACGCAGAGGAAAGAAAACAAGTGTTAAAAAAATTAGTTATTACCGGGTGTTTAACTTTACTGATGCTGGGGGGATTGTTAACAGGGAATGGTTGGGCTGTGGAGTCAACGGCTGCACCACCTCCTGATACGGGAGATACAACATTTATGTTGATCTCATCGGCGTTGGTATTGTTGATGACACCCGGATTAGCGTTTTTTTATGGTGGGTTTGTGCAATCGCGTAATATCCTAAATACATTAATGATGAGTTTTGTATTGATGGCTATTGTGGGAGTCACTTGGGTTCTGTGGGGTTATAGTCTTTCCTTTGCCCCTGGTTTACCCTTTATCGGTGGTTTGCAGTGGTTAGGTTTAAACGGTGTTGGCTTAGAAACAACAGGTTATCTGCAAGGTTCAGCCCCAGCAGAAGTGGTATCCTACGCGCCAACAATTCCCCATCAAGCATTCATGATCTATCAAGCCATGTTTGCAATTATCACTCCAGCATTAATATCAGGTGCGATCGCTGAACGGATGAGTTTTCGCGCCTATTGTCTATTTGTAGTCCTGTGGTCAACGTTCATCTACACACCCCTAGCGCACATGGTGTGGGCTAAGGGAGGATTTTTAGGTTTATATGGCGGTATAGGCGCTTTAGACTTTGCTGGTGGGACAGTAGTACATATTAGTTCTGCTGTTTCGGCACTGGTAGCAGCAATTGTCCTTGGTCCGAGAAAAAACTATCCAGATCGTCTCAGTCCTCCCCACAATGTCCCCTTTATTTTGTTAGGTGCTGGTTTACTGTGGTTTGGTTGGTTTGGCTTTAACGCTGGTAGTGCCTTATCCGCTGGCACGGTAGCCACAGTAGCCTTTGTGGCTACTAATACATCTGCCGCCGCTGGGGCGTTAATGTGGTTGATTCTAGAAGCTACATTACGGGGAAAACCCACCGCTGTAGGGGCTGCCACCGGTGCGGTCGCTGGTTTAGTTGGAATCACCCCAGCGGCAGGATTTGTCACCCCTCTAGCCGCAATTTTAATCGGTTTTATTACTTCCTTCGTCTGCTTCTATGCTGTCAGTTTCAAGCACAAGTTACAGGTTGATGATGCCCTAGATACCTATCCCGTCCATGGTGTTGGCGGTACTATCGGGGCGATTTTAACGGCTTTCTTTGCCACAACTGAAGTTAATTCTGGCGGTAAGGACGGGGTACTCCGTGGTAACTTGAGTGAATTATTTGTGGAATTGGGAGCAATTGCTCTAGCCTATATCATTGCTGGGGTGGGAACTTGGATCATTTTGAAAATTATTGCGGCTACAGTTGGTTTAAGAGTCCCAGATCAAACAGAAAATCAAGGCTTGGATGTCCATGAACACGGGGAAGAAGGTTATAACTTGTGAGTCTTGTGAGTTCGCAAACCGAATTTCTAATAGGTAATTTAATTTATTAGGGATATCCGGTAAAGATTGTAGAGACGAGAATCCCTACCCAGGTCACGTCTCTACAAGGGTTGTAAGTCACGCATATTTTATTTTCACCCGATGTCTATTAGGATCAGAGGTAACAAATTAGTAATTGTGGATAGATTTTATTTCAGTAAAGAAATATGATTTTGATACCTGTTCCCTGTAACCTCTTCCCTGTAACCT
>JBJUHT010000309.1:0-11738 GCA_046070105.1 Dolichospermum sp. | reverse complement strand
ACCAGTTATTGTACCAACAGTAAACGCTGGGTAGCCAAGTGCGGAGAGGATAACCGCTGAAAGCATCTAAGTGGGAAGCCCACCTCAAGATGAGTACTCTCACTACGGTAAGTAGGTAAGGTCACGGGCAGAACACCCGTTAATAGGCTCTATGTGGAAGTACAGTAATGTATGTAGCAAAGGGGTACTAACAGACCGAGGGCTTGACCTCTGATTTTTTCACTCTTTCTCAACTGCAGTCTTCAGGGACTCTGTCATTCGTTACTAGTCATTGGTCAGTCGCAACTGACAATGGACAACTGACAACTGACCCAAAAGTTTTTCCTGGTGTCTATGGCGCGGTGGAACCACACTGATCCCTTCCCGAACTCAGAGGTGAAACGCTGCTGCGGCGACGATAGTTGAGGGGTTGCCCTCTGTCAAAATAGCTCGATGCCAGGTTTATTTTTTAACAACAATTCCCCTTCTATTCATTTAGTGGGGGTTTTGTGTTGAAAGATTTACCTATCCCCTTTTATCTTCTTCCAATGAACCACGAAGAAGCAAAGAACACGAAGGAAAAGCGGTTTCAGTGATATTTGGCGTAAGTCCTATTACAAAATGAAGTGCATAATGTGGCATATAAAAAAAGTTTATGGGTGGGAATTGGTTGTCAACAAGGAATTTCCCAGGGGTTAATTAAAGCTGCTATTGAAAAGGTTTTCCAAGAGTACCAACTTGTGTATGATGAAATAGCTGGAATTGCAACTATTGATAAAAAAGCTTCAGAAATTGGTTTGGTAGAATTTTGTGATTTAGAAAATTTACCTTTAAAAACCTTTAGTTCTCAATTTTTAAATAATGTATTTGTTCCTAATCCTAATAATACTATTACTAAGTTAGTGGGAACATCTAGTGTAGCAGAGGCATCAGCCATTCTTGCAGCTTCAGAAATCACATCTGCGGAAATAAGTTTATTAGTTCCTAAACAGATTTTTCGATTTCCAGAAAAGGGAGGATCACTAACTGTAGCCGTTGCTCAACTATACTGCATTTAATTTGTGTAATTATAGCGGGCAGGATGCCCGCACCACAATTCAAAAGTCATTTAATCAATCAATTGCGTTAACAATTTTGTTAATAATACCAGAAACAATTGATAGGACGATTGAACCCAAAAAAGCGGGAATGAAACCCCGAATTTCAAACCCAGAACCGGGAGTTATGGAACTCGCAAACCATAGAGTTAAGGCATTAATTACAAATGTAAATAAGCCTAAAGTGATGAAGGTGATAGGAAATGCTAAAATTTGTAAAATAGGGCGAATAATGGCATTTACTAAGCCAATGACAATAGCGGCTATTAAAGCAGCAGTAAAGCCACTGAGAATGATGCCAGGGACAATTTTAGCTGTAATTAACAATGCTATCGCAGTACCAAGCCAGGTCAGGAGGAAGTGTTTCATATTTTTATCGTTATTGGGAAGTGCGTTTTACAAAAACTTTCCATGTACCACCATTAACTACACCGTCAGGTTCTAGTTCATAACGAAGTTGAGCAGATTTGACGGCTGTTTCCGTGGATACTCCGAAATACCCATCTATTTTACCAGTTAAAAACCCTAGATTTTGTAGTTGTTTTTGCAACTTAATTACTTCTGGACCACTCATGCCTAAACGCAAAATTGGCCATCCTTCACTTGTATATTGAATACCTGGTATTTGCTGATTAATAGGAGTTGGTTGAATTGTATTTGCCTGATTTATGGGTTTGATAGTTGGGTTATTGATTTTAGGTTTATTATTTATTTGACTGGGAATATTAGTAATATTATTGATAGTATTGGGTGATGAAAAGATATGCGTAGGACTGGGAAATAGTCTTTGCCAAGTAATATTATCTACATTACCATTCGGATTTAAGCCGGCAGCTTGCTGAAAGCGATAAACGGCCATAGCTGTATTTTGTTGATATGTACCATTTACATCTCCCGTATAAAAGCCTAAAATTTTCAAAGCTGCTTGAAGTTCGGTAACAGTTTCCCCTTGACTACCTAATTGTAGGAGAGGACGGTTAATTTTCGTTTCTGGGTTTAATTGAACGGTTTTAAATGGTATTGCTATTGATACTAATGCAGATGAGCTAATTAATAGGGGTGTTGTTATGAACAAGAGTAAACAATAACAACAATTGGCGCTGAATTTGGGGATACTTTTTATGTGACTAACTTTCATAGAACTTTTATAACTTTTATATACAGCACTTCCCGGTGTTATGAGGTACATATTTAGCGGGCAAGATGCCCGCACCACAAGAGTTTGATGATTCAACTTTGTACTTCATCAGATCGGAAACCGCTGTAAGTTTCCTATGCTCATATTATATTACACTGAGGGCGAGCAGATTTTGTTGGGTTTCCTTGGGTCAACCCAACCTCCGCAATTTCAAGTTGTTTTGAGATAAAGATGTTAAAAAATGACAGTCCCAATAGCTTCTTCTGGTCCAACTATAGACAAGTATGGTGTTTGTAAATATTTACGAGCAGATGTAATTGCCTCCGTTGCTGTGACATTATTAATTAGTTCGGGAAATTGTTGATCAAATTCAATTCCTAAACCTAAAATTTCATACCAACCATATATCTGAGCAATATGTCCATTAGTTTGTTTACCTAAAGCATATTGACCGATAATTTTGTTTTTAGCGGTTTGTAATGCTGCTGCTGATAGTTCGGTGTTACATAATAATTCTACTTCATGGCGGAGTCCTTGAACAGCAATTTTGGTATTTTCTGGTGCAGTACCAATATAAACTATAAAGGCAGCGGGAAATAGTCGGGTAGAATAAATAGCAGATACATCATAAGCTAAACCCTGCTTTTCTCGCAATTCTACAAATAAACGACTAGAAAGACCATTACCCAAATAACTAGAAAGTAATTTCAGAGCAGCATATTCTGGGTTATTTACTGATGGACCTAAATAACCTAACATAATAATAGATTGTTGGGTATTTAGGGGTTTAATACATGGTTTTGGTGAGGTAGTAATTGGTGGTAAATTAAGAGGTTGTTTGATAGAAGTGGGTATTTTCCAATCACCAAAAATCTTTGTAATTAGCTTTTCTGCTTGTTCTGCTTTAATGCGTCCAGCAATGCTAATAACAATATTATCAGGACGGAAATGAGTTTGATGATATTCAACTAAGTCAGCACGGGTAATATTGTTCATGGTGGTTTCATCACCTAAAACTGACATAGAATAGGGATGATTTGAGTACATTAACTGACGCAATTGTTCAAAAGCTAGGTGAAAAGGTTGCTCTTTTTGGGAACGAATATTTTGAATTGCTAATCGTTTTTCTAATTCTATTTGATTTTCAGGAAAAGTAGGCGATCGCAATAATTGTCCGGCTAATGTTAAAATGTCAACAAAATCTGCAGTTACTGTTTTTAAGGATAGCAGAAAATAATCTGTAGCTGCATCTGTACCTAAACTAGCTCCCACAGATTCAATTTTTTCAGCAATTTCTAAGCTCGATAAACTATCACAACCCTTCGTCATGACTGCTGATAACAAATGAGCTAAACCAGCTTTTTTTCGTGGTTCATAACAACTACCAGCACGGATAAAAATCCGTCCCGCAATAATATCAGCAGCTTGATTTTCTGCTAATAATAAAACAATGCCATTACTTAATACGGTACGCTGAATGAGCGAGGAACTATTAATACTTTGCATTCTTATTTCACAGGTTAATAATTAACAAGGTTGGAGAATTGTTACAGCATAATTAGTTGGAGAAAGATACTGTTGAGCTATTTTTTGCAATTCCTGAGCATTGAAAGACCGAATTTCTTGGGGATAGGTAACAGCCAATTCAGCTTGGGCTATAGTTTGATAAAAACCATAAAAACTACTGAGTTGATTTGGTGTTTCTGTCGAAAAAGCATAGTCATTACATAAAATCCTCTGAATGCGATTTAATTCTTGCTGACTAATTTCTTGATTTTGCAATGCTTGTAAATGAGAACAAATCAAATCTTCAACTCGTTGCACATATTCTGATTCTAACCAAGCTGTAATTGTAAATAAACTTGATTCTTGTTGTAGAGAAAAATCACAGGAAATTCCCTGAACAAGTTGTTTATCTTCCCGTAAATCAGATACTAAGCGAGAAATCCTACCTGCCCCCAATAACACTGATAATAATTCTAAACCATGAACAGCCCGAAATTTTTCTACGCCTGGCACTTGCCAAGCCATCATTAACCTGGCTTGCTCTAATCTCGGTAATATTAACTCATGACGACGAATGCCTTTAATTATCGGCACTGGAACTGTAACTTGAGGACAACTATGTCGTTCGGGAAAATCCGCAAATACACGGGTTACCAACTCCTGAGCAGCTTTTTCACTAATTCCCCCCACAATTACCACAGTCATATTTTCTGGTTGGTAATAACTGTGATAAAAGCAACGCATAGCTTGGGGCGAATGCTGCATCAATTCTTTCTCAGTACCTAAGACAGAACGTCCGTAAGGGTGGTTTTGGTAAACATTTTTAACTAAAGATTGAAAACCCAGCCAATCAGGGTCATCATTATAACCACGGATTTCTGCTAACACCACATCCCGTTCTCTGATAAATTCGTCGTCAGGAATGGCTGCATTCAGGAGTAATTCCCCTAAATGGGGTAGAGTATGTTCGACATGATTAGCAGCGGTTGTAATGCAATAATGGGCATAATCGTGGCTTGTTGCCGCATTACTGACACCGCCAATTTTTTCGATGTGATCATCAAATTCCCCAGGAAGCAGGTTGGCTGTGCCTTTAAAAATCATGTGTTCTAAGAAATGTGCCATTCCCAGCCAAGACTCTGGTTCTAAGTTAGCACCAGCACGTACCCAAACATCAGCTACTACCACTGGTGTACTGGATATCTCTTGGTGAATTAATGTTAAGCCATGATCTAATTTGATAATTGAACCAGGAAACACTTTGTTGGTGAGTTGTTTTGACAATTTTTTCTAACTGCATAAAATCTAATTTCGTTATTCTAACCTTGTTTTTTACGACTTATAGCAATTTTATCTGAGATGATGTTTGAAAAGCGGTTGGAAACCGCGTCTACACAAGCGAAACCCACCTGGGTGGGTTTGAAAACCTTACAGCGATTTTGCTGGTAAACGAACCAGGGTTTTTGTTTCGCGCAAAGACGCAAAGTAGGAAAGGTGCGAAGGAACAAGGTATCTGGTTTAAATCGCTGAAAACTGCTGTAATTTTCTGCTAGTCCACCTCGGTGGAATTTGTTTGTGTAGTAGCAATTTATAATCCCCGGAAACTTTTAAAACATCCTCATTGCTGATCTGCATTTGATTATTATTAAGTTGCTTATTCTACTACAATTTGATTTTAATTTGGTCTTCGTAAGAACGAACCACAGAGGACACACAGAAGACGGAGAAATGAGACTTTGAGAGGTTTTTGTATTATTTGTAAATTTTACGAAAATAAGGTTAAATAATATAAATTCAGTAAATCACTAAGTTTTTATGAAAACACGTCCAGTAATTTTACTATTTACTTTAGTTGTTCCTGGGTTTCTAGTAGTATTGGTTTCTCTTTATTTTTTTGCTGTGGATTATGATGCACTAATTCAAGCTGAAACTTATCTAGAAAAAATTGCTAATGATAAAAGGCCTAATGAAAGGAATTTACAATTTGCATATCATCGAGCTTTAGCTCATCGAATTAATGTTTTTGCAGATGGTACTTGGGGATTATTAGGAGGTGTAATTACAGCAGTAGGTATTCATGGTTTAGTAATGTTAAAACAGCAGGATTAATGTTTAAATTTTATTATTATTGTGGGCTAGAAGCCCAGCCCACAATAGAAGGAAGTCTACCCCACAAGAGTTTGAAAAATTTTAGCTATGCAAATTACAGCACTTCCCGGTGTTATGAGGTACATATCTAGCGGGCAAGATGCCCGCACCACAAGCGTTGCATGATTTAACTTTGTACCTCATCAAAGCGGAAAACGCTGTATCTATATTTTTCCTCTTCAGTTAAAACAGCTAAATTTTCACTTTTCCAAGCTGCTAAATCTGCTAATGATCTATCACGGTAATGTCCATATTTCTCCGGTTTGCTCTTAATTTTCACACCTAAATCTGGAACAATACCAAAATTAGGAGCCATGGGTTGAAAATGTTTCGGTTCTACTGAACTAATAAACTCAAATAATGCTCCCATCATTGTCGTATTTGGTAATATTAAAGGTGTTTTTCCTAAAGCTATGCGTGCTGCATTTGTTCCCGCTAACCAACCTCCCGCAGTGGCCGCAGTATAACCTTCTGTTCCTATTAATTGTCCCGCCACAAGTAAATTTTTCCGTTGTTTAAATTGCAGGGTTGGTAACATTAATTGGGGTGCATTTAAAAATGTGTTGCGGTGCATTACTCCTAATCTGACAAACTCCGCTTTTTCTAAACCAGGTATCATTTGAAAAACTCGTTTTTGTTCTCCCCAACGTAAATTAGTTTGAAATCCTACCATATTCCAAAGTTGGCCAGCTTTATCTTCTTGACGTAATTGAACCACCGCATAATTACGTTCTCCCGTGCGAGGGTCAGACAAACCCACAGGTTTTAAAGGTCCATATCTCATGGTATCTTCTCCCCGTCTGGCCATTTCTTCTATGGGTAAACAGGCTTCAAAAAATTTCGCGGTTTCTTTTTCAAAGTCTTTTAATTCTGTTTGTTCTGCTTGACAAAGTGCTGTATAAAATTGTAAATATTGCTCCTTGTTCATGGGACAATTAAGATAAGCTGCTTCACCTTTGTCATAACGAGAAGCCATAAAAGCAATATCCTTATTAATAGAGTCTCCTAAAATTATGGGGCTGGCTGCATCAAAAAAGTTAAGATATTCTAAGCCTGTAAATTGTTGTAAATCGGCCGATAAATCAGGACTTGTTAATGGTCCAGATGCTAAAACTACGATTCCTTGAGGGATATTTTGTACTTCTCCTCGACGAAAATCAATTAAGGGATGATTGGCTAGGGTTTTGGTCAAATCTTCCCCAAATTGTCCTCTGTCCACCGCCAAAGCCCCACCAGCGGGGACTGCGTGTTCATCTGCTTTAGAGATGACAATAGAACCAAGTTGCCGTAATTCTGTGTGTAATAGCCCGGCAGCGCGATCGCTCGCCATAGCCCCGAAAGAGTTACTACAGACCAACTCAGCCAAATTTTCCGTATGATGGGCAGGGCTGAAGCGTTTAGGGCGCATCTCGTGAAGAATTACAGGTACTCCGGCCTGGGCTATTTGCCATGCTGCTTCTGTTCCTGCAAGTCCGCCGCCAATTACTTGTATGGGTTGTTGTGTCATAGTTGTGTTTTTATTATTACTTTGATTATAATAACAATTAATAATAGGTTATAATGATCAATACTCAATCCTCAAGTTGTTAAATTCATCAATTGTGGTATTTATGACTATGAATATTAGCCTTCAACCAGAACAGGAAAAGTTAATTATAGCAAAATTGGAAACTGGTAAATATGAAAATGCCTATCAGGTAATTGTAGCAGCTTTGCAATTGTTAGAGGAAAGAGATAAACATTATGAACAATGGTTAAAAGAAACCCGTGAAAAAGTCGCTGTGGGTATTGAACAAGCGAATATGGGACAATTAACTGATGGTAATGTTGCTTTTGCCCAATTGCGAGAAAAACTAGCTAAAAAAGGTGAATCAATGCTAAATTTCAAATTAAGAAACAGCATATTCTGAATGTTGTCGCAATGCAGGATAATGAAAACCAATAACAATTTCTTGTTTAGATATTCCCATTGCTTCTAGTTCTTCACCTACATCAATATCTGTGTTATTTTCCTGAACCCATATTTTACCATCTTTAATATCAAAATGAAAGATACAGGAATGAATACGCCGTTTTTTATCCCAACCAGTTCGTAATAAAAGGTAATGATCATTTTCTGTATCAAAGATCAATTGAGTTTCCATATTTTGATCTTTCGATCCATATTTTGCGTATTGAGTGATAAAATCTCGCAAACATTGGCGATAGTAATTTAGTTTATCCATAATTTTATTACCTCCGTTACTTCATCATAAACAACTAGTTTAACAGGATAGTTTTGTAGAACTTTTTGGATGAGAAATCCTCCAAATAATGACTGATATATTGAATCAGAAACTGCTAGATATAATATGCGTTCTGGTTCATTTTCCTCTAGGGCAATTTTGTAAGATAGATATTGTCCCAAAGCACCATAAAAATCTGCAATTTTTGAAGTTCTGAGGAGAAACTTCAACAACAATTTTTTTGGAAACTAGGCCACTAAATCCCTAAAGGCACAGCTACTTTTTTAGCTTCTTTATCGCCCCTTAAATTAAATTGTTTTGTTCTGCGTGTGGCGGCATTGTTTTTGGTTTAGCAAGATATGGCGCAGGTTGTGGCTTTTGTCCATTTGAAAGATTAACACCCCCACCAGGCGCATCGTACCATGCCAGCATTTTATGTGAATAATCAACTTTGTGTGCCGATTTACTATCACTTGATAGCGGATGACCAGGTGAATACATACACTTTTTACCTTGAAATACAATTCCTGGCAAGGGATGAATACTTAAAGGAGAGAAATAGTATGTATATCTTTCTTTAAAGTAAGAAAAAAGCTGTTGTTGTTCTTCATGTTTCAGCATACAATTGTAGAGTATTTGTTCATACATTATTGAACTTGCTGGTGTTTTCATTGTCACATCTGAGCCTATTACCCAATTGTAAATATCCTCAAGTTTAATCCTCATTGGATCAAAAGTTCTGAATATAAAATCAGTAAAATTAATTGATAACGCAATATGAGTTTGGCTATCTGATAGCCCTACTTCAAAATAAAGAATGATCGGTTTTTGGTAGAGAGAGAATAGAAATGGTTTTCGAGTTGAAATAGGAACTCCATTAGAAGTTACTTCTACAAAAATAGAATTTCTATTAAACCCAATGGAAATTCTATTTTTAATATCTCTACCAAAATCTAGCAAATATTGATCTTCAGGAGTGATCATTGAGTCTAAGTGTGCAAATAATATTGCACCGGATAAACCTTTCAAGTTGACAAAAGAACTTTCTTGCAGGCTAATTTGGCTTGAGATTGCAGCAAGAATGTCATCAAAAGTCCACAAGATTGTTCTCGCATTTCTATTTCTGAGTATTTCATCATGAACCCAACGCTTGTCAACATTGATATCCCGTGATACAACTATAATACTTTGCACTTGTTTCTGAACATCAATTCTATATTTCTCTTTCAAGAAATTACGATTTTGAACCTCTTCAAAGTAAGCTGAATATTCATTACACTGAGCCAGATATGAACTAAAATCACTATAAAAGTCCTGTCGCCGATTCACATTTTTATGTACTTTTGTATCAGGACGTTTAAGCTCAAATATTAGCCAATTACCTGTACGATCTTTTACCAAAAAATCTGGTATATATGTCTCGCCATCTAGTGATACATAATAAGGGTGCGACAAGGGACTAGATAAACCCAATATTGTAAATATTTCAGGATTACTTTCAAACCAGTTTTGATACCAGTCTTCTCTTTGATTAGGTTTTTCTATAAGCTCGGTTAAAGAATTATAAAGTTGTTTGAGAGTCATGTTAAGCATATAGCAATCCTATTTGAGTTGTGAATAAATTGTATAATTATACTATCATGGTGAATACTCTCTGCCTCAACAAAATTGTACACTACTTCATCACTCATTCATAAACAATTCAAAAATCAGGAATAATTGTTATCTTTTTACTTATATGGGTTCTTATATCATACTTGTTTCTTATACTATAAATCATTAGGAGGATGCCAACCACTGATGACCCAGCGTTTGCGAGCAACTATAATTACTGGGTTATTCATGCGTAGCTTAACTATTGTAGCGCGACCTATAGTAGTTATACCTTCTACCCTTATACTATCAGCACTCCACACAAAATGATCAACCCATTTCTGTTTACGAGGATGAAAAAGCGGGACATTTTCACCGGTTAAGGGGTCTATAGATTCGGTTGCATCACTTTTAAACTCATTACAAGAACGACAAGCTAAACAAAGATTTTCAAAAGTTGTATTTCCACCTTGAGAAACAGGTTGAATATGATCATAGCTCATCGGAATCCCGCTATTTGCTTCGGATGTTAAGCAATAACAGCAACGTGATTTATCATTATCACTAATTTGTTTTTTTAAACTTTCAGGAATATAAGTAGACACAACAATTTAAAGATTTGGTAGACTATATCCACGCCAACGAAGTAAAACAGCAGCTTGGGCTTTACGTAACATAAAAAGATCAGCTTCCTGTCGGAAAGATATTAAATTTAATCTTTCTGTTTCTGTCAATCTACCACTAGAATTTTTTTCTAGTAAATTATTGTATTCTTCCATATCTGCTGCTGTTTTCTGACTATGGAAAATTTGCCAGAGAGTATTATCATCTAATTTATCTAAAGCTGCAATTTCTGCTTGAAATTCCTCTGGTATATCATCCCATGCTGGTGGACTACCTACTTGTAAAGCACGCAGTATAACTTCTTGTAAAGGACGTTGAGTAGCATGGGCGGTATTGACTAATCTTTGATAGATTATTTCGGGTATTTGTAGGGTGACAGTTGCATTCATATTTTTTCAGTTAGCAGTAACCATACTTTCTAAAATATATACAATAGTAGCACAAAAAGGTTTATATTTTCCATCATCATCCAAGAACCAAGTAAAGAATATTTATTCTCACTCTAACAACTACCCAAACAACTTACCAAATTATAGTTTTTAAGCTCCTCTGGTTCTGCTGATTTTAGCACGTTTTTCATACGGCATTCCTCCGTTCTAAGCGGCGGATTTGCATATCTACTCTAGTCATATCTGGATCATAAGATTCCCAGTGTTGTAATTCTTTTTTAAGGCGTTTTGCTTCTTCTAATTGACCATTATCAATTGCTTCAAAAAGCTGTGTCAGTGTTTTTGATTCTTCTGTGTCTGGTCTTAAATCACTCAACCCTAAAACATATCTAACAATATCTGAACTTTTCATCCCCTTGGTAGGTGATGGACATTCCTTTATTTGATAATCTTCTAATATCTTCACCTGATTTTGTTTAACTGTTGTTACAACTTCAGGACTGTGGGTAGTGGCGATAATTTGAGTGTTGGGAAATACTTTTTTTAAGTCAGGAATAATTGTTTGTTGCCAAGTTGGATGTAAATGCAAATCTAATTCATCAATCATTAAAATTGCTTCTGCTTCTAAGGGGTTTTCCATTTGTGGATTTGCTTGTGCTAAACGTCGGGCAAAATCCATTACTAAGGCTAACATATTGCGATAACCTGCACTTAATTGACTTAATAAAAGTTCTCTTTTCTCTCCTGTTTCCATTGTCCATTCAACCATTAATTTAGCATTGTTAGCACCTGAAAAATAAACGCGAGCGTTGGGAGCAATAATGGTAGAAATAGCTTTGCGTATTTGTTTTAAATCTGGAAGTTCAAAGTTAATATCTCGGCGGTTTTTACCCTCTCTCAATTCTTCGTACTCACGCACAAAAAACCAGGTAGTTACATCTGTAAAATTAGCTGTTGCATGAAAAGCCTTTTTAAATGAATCAAATCTATCGAATAATTGATCAGAAACTTTTTCAATATCGGGAAGGTTATTTAAGTT
>JBJUHT010000308.1:0-26366 GCA_046070105.1 Dolichospermum sp. | reverse complement strand
CCCATTACCCATTACCCATTACCCATTACCCATTACCCATTACCCATTACCCATTACCCATTACCCATTACCCATTACCCATTACCCATTACCCATTACCCATTACCCATTACCCATTACCCATTACCCATTACCCCTTATTTTCTAACAATACTTCTCTAATTATTTCCGTTGGTACTTCGTCAGTAACTTTGACTGCACCAATTTGGGTGGGTAGTACAAAACGGACTTTACCTGATTTAACTTTTTTATCTAATTGTAAAGCATCAATGATTGCTGCAACGTCTAAAGCTGCGGGTATTTGGGTAGGTAAACCTGCTTTTTTAATTAAGGCCTTTTGACGTTCTGTGTCTGCTTGTGGCCAAAGTCCCAATTTAACAGCAATTTCCCCCGCTGCAACCATACCAATACCTACAGCTTCACCGTGTGTTAAGAGACGATACTCAGTTAAGCTTTCCACAGCATGACCAATAGTATGACCATAATTCAAAATTGCCCTTAGTCCAGATTCTTTTTCATCTTTGCTGACCACATCTGCCTTTGCTTGACAGGAATGAGTTATTATGCTGTTTATCAGGTCGGATTTTACATAGCGGAGTTGGTCAAGGTGTTTGCTTGCTGCTAATTGAGTAAACAATTCGGTATCCCAAATGATACCATATTTGATCACCTCTGCCATTCCTGCGCGAAATTCCCTAGCTGGGAGGGTTTTTAAGAATTCTGGGTCAATTAAGACTAAACTGGGTTGGTGAAATGCACCAATCAAATTTTTACCGTGAGGATGATTTACACCAGTTTTTCCACCAATAGCTGAGTCTACCATAGCCAGAAGACTGGTGGGGACTTGGACAACGTTGATTCCTCTTAGCCACGTAGCGGCTGCAAAGCCTGTCATATCACCAATAACACCTCCCCCCAAGGCGACCATAGTTGAGGAGCGTTCTAGGCGATTTTCCAGGGCGATATCGTAGAGTTTTTGAATGGAGTTGAGGGTTTTGTAACGTTCTCCGGGGGGTAGGTTATAGCTAACAACTTGAAAACCGGCATTTTCTAAAGAGGCGATCGCTCTTAGTCCATAATGTTTAAATATCATTGGGTTAGAAACTAGTAATACTTTCTTACCTAGTTTCAAACTGGCCATTTGTTCACCTAGTTGATCTAAACTCCCAGGTGCAATGGTAATATCATAGGATTTTTCTGGTATATCTACTTTAATTACAGAACTCATTCCCTAACCCTAATATAATCACTCGTTTGGGTATTTTACCCCAAGTTGACAACCTCTTTTCTATTTCTTGTTCCCTTTCAGAATTATTGATGATTGAATAGAAATAAGTCACTAATCTGGAGAAACGCAAATGGCTGTAGTTGAATATATTGTCTTTTTAGGCGTGTTTATAGGTATCGCTGTTGGCTTGTTGTTTGGTCTACGCGCCGCTAAGATACTGTAACCTGAAAATTAGACGCTAATTAAACCCACTTTATGTGGGTTTAAGTTCGATTTTAGTCAGATGATCAACAGAATATCAAAAAATATCTCCTTTAGATTTTCCTAATTTAGAAATTGTAGTAAGGGAAATGCTACCACTTGTCTATTAAATATAAGTAGGTTGGGTTGAGGACACGAAACCCAATATTTTGTCTATGAAATATAAGTAGGTTGGGTTGAGGACACGAAACCCAATATTGATCATCTTAACTATTATTGCCCTTTTGCTATTCATTTCTCTAAAAATCTTCCAAAATAAAATTAATCTTAATTATGATTTTAACCAGTTTTCTATTAACAAATTACTAATATTTTCAAAATGACGAGTATTATCAGTTACTAAAATACAATTATTACCAATAGCCACAGCAGCAATTAAAGCATCTAATTGTCCAGTTGGTTTACCACACATTTGATAAATACTCTATCGTATTTTCAAAAGTAACTGTCTTTTCCTGTGTTTACTTCCCAAAGTTTACTTAAAAGTTTAATTAATGGTCATATTATTCTAACGGAAAACCGCCATAGTTTTCAATAATTTGATCAATATCTTCCATAATTTTCATCGTCTCTGAAATAATAGAAATAATATTTTGATAATGGGTCAAATCATCGAAAGTTAACTCCCTTCCTTTTCTATCTTTCAGCCATTTTTGACAAACTTGATAACCACCTATATAAAAATTCCAGATTTGCGGAGGAACTTGATCAAAATACTGTTCAGAGTTTATCGAAATTTGTTGATGATTTTCATTATATTTGACTTGTTCTACAATGTTAGAACCAGGAATAGGATAAGTTGAAATTTCTGTTCCTGTTTCTTTCATGAGATGATATTTGACTAATTTATCACCTTTGATCACTAATTCCCAAAAAAGCGCGGAATTAGAAGTTAAAGGAACGCGAGGAAAATCAATCTTTAAAAATTCAGCGTAGCGTTGACGGTAGTTAGGAGAATGAAAAACAGCGTAAATGTAATTAAAAATATCCTCTGGTCCAAAGGTTTTAGTTTTATCTCCTTTTCCGTCACTAATAAGTTCTAAACCTAGTTTTTGGGAAAATTCACTAATAAATTCTGGTGATAAATTCGCTGTACGTTGATGACATTGATTCACAATATTATTATCAAGAGTTGCGGTATTTGTTGGGTAAAGATAGAGAGGGAAAATATACGAACCATTTACATCCATGGAAATAGCAGTACAGGGAACATTAGATATTAATGAATGTCTCCATTGCTGAAGTTTTACTATTCTAGGTAGATTAAAGACTAAATTATCTTTGTTGAAAACATGATTGATTAATTGTCTTCTAGGTCTATCCATAATTACATCACTATAATAACAATAACGCCAATCAAAGGGACGATATAAACAACTAATTATTTTATCTTTCCAATCTTTATCCGCACGAATTTTTTGACGGGCTTTATCTAATTGCCAATTTTGATGATCAGTAATGTTATATTTATCAAGATATTCTTGATTAGATAAATCATCATCTCTCAACTCTCTAATTCTTCGAGTAATATTATCCTCATCAAAATCAATAGCAAAATGATCTCGATGAGTTTGAAAACCTAAAACATTAACTTTCATTACTTCGTTAATTCTCCACATTTGTTCATATTCAATTTTTAAATCACTATTTTGAGGCTTAAATAAATAAAATGGTGTATTTGGTGCTAACTTTTCCCAATTAGTACAACTAATATCATTTTCCCCTAACCAATGATACTTACCACCAACTAACTGCTTAGTTTCATAAACTTCTCTAGAACCCCATAAATCAGCATGATAAACTGTTGCTAATTGTTTCTGACTATTTTGTTCTTTATTTTGATATTTAATAAAAAATCCAATTGCTACCCCTTGCTGAATATCAAAAACATTTTGATCTGCTGAACCGTCAGGACAAACTTCTTTCTTCTTACTATTACCATGCAAATCTAAAACATAAATTTCATCAAAAGTTCTCATCAAACTTTGACGCATACCCCGAAAAGTAGGATTATCTAAATAACCATGATTAGTAATAAAAGCTAACACCCCATACCCTGTTTTTTCAATTCTCCACTGACTGAAACGAATAAACTTCACATAATCATCATTTAACCATTTAGGATTTCTTTCACCTAAAGATTTTCCATCAACTTCAAAATAACTTTCCGTACTACTATTATAAATAGTATCTTGACCATTCAAAAGATTTTTAATCCAATCTCCCGTATTTACAGAATGTCCAGAATAGGGAGGATTACCAATAATTACCATTACTGGACTTTGTTGCTTAATTTCCTTTGCTGCTTCAGCTTCTTCCTGAATACGAGAACCAAAACTAATAATCTGATCTTCTAATTGAAAAGACTCCTGTAAAGTATTAGTTAAATAAATCCTCAATCGTTCATCAGAACTAAAATCATAACCCAATTCCTGCAACTGTAAACCTAATTTAATATGTGCTACAGTATAAGGTGCCATCAACAATTCAAAACCAAATAATCGAGGTAATAAATGTTGACTCACATAACTAGACCACATCCCCTTTTGTGATTTAAACTGATCATAAATAAAATCAATTACACCGTGCATAAAAGTTCCCGTACCCACCGCAGGATCTAAAATCAAAACTTGATGGGTTTCTATAGTTTCCTCCCCTTGAGGATTAGGAATTTTAATCTTTTGAGAATCTGCTAAACCTTTACTAATATTCAATTTATTTCTGAGTACATAATCCACACTTTTCACAATATAATCAACCACAGGTTCAGGAGTATAATAAACCCCTCTTGATTCTCGCATTTTGGGATCATATTCTGCCAAAAATGTCTCATAAAAATGTACAACAGGATCTTCTCTACGAGTGCGTTTACCAAAATCTTTGAGAATTTCTGCCATTTCTGTTTGTTGGAGAATATTCGCTAAATTATCCACAGTCGAACTAATTCTATCATCTAAATCTGGTCCTGCTATTTGTCCAAAAATACTCCTTAAAAATGGGTTAGTTTTTGGTAATTTAAAAGCTGCTGTTTCCCGTGAAAAAGTCTGAGGATTATCAGTATTACATCGCGCTGCAAATAAGCCATAACAAATAGTTTGGGCGTACATATCCGCAAATTGTTCTACAGTCAAATCCTTAATTAATACTCGTTGGAATGACTCCAACTGCTGACGTAACATACCCCCATTATCTATATCATTTAACGCCGTTTTGATAGCAAATTTCATTGATTTAGCTAAACAAGCCATACATTTAGCTAAATATTTTGGTGTCGTGATTTTAGGAACTTTAGCTAATAAAAATTGTCGTAAAAGTTGGTCAACTTCCTGTATTCCTTGTTTATCAACTTTAATTTTTTTGTTTTTATCAATTGTTCCTAAAGATGCAGCTAATTTTAATTCCCCTTGAATATACCAGCGAAATTCTAAATAATCAGTTAAAATCAAATTACCCAAATGAAAATAACGCCCAATTTGATCAGTTTTTTCTACTTTTTTGAGAGAAATACCAATATCTTTAGCTTCAATATAACCAACATCTAAAACACCATTTTTGACCAAAAAATCCGGCGCACCGTAAGGGATTCGTTTCGGTTCATTAATAGCTTGAATACCTGAATCTAAAGACTCAATTAACTTCTTTAATGCTGGACGATAAGTATGTTCTGTGGCATTTTGTTGTTGATAGATTTGGGTAATTTCTTGAATGTAGGTTTGTAGATTATTCATATAATGTATAGATTTGAAAACAATATGGCGGTTATCGGTTGAGTGAAATATAAGAACCCCACCCCCAACCCCCAGGGGGCTTATGATGTATCTCACCCAAGTGCATACCGCTATAGCAATATACCAAGCATACTATTTATCTAATATTTCTGGTTTTAATCACTCAAAAATGACCCAAAAACGCTCACAAAAATCCTCTCCCAGTCAAGGGAGAGGATTTTTTCAATATATCATTGCTGGAGTTGCTGTTTTGTCCTGCTTTTGAAATGGGGGACGCATTTCCAAACCTAGCAAGTTCAACATTTCTTTATCTGCGTCATAATCAGGACAAGGAGTTGTCACTGTCAACATTTTATGATCATCGCTGGAGAAAATGGAATTTGCACCAGCCATGAAGCATAAAGCTTGTTCTACTTGGGAAAGTCTCGCCCTACCTGCACTCAAACGCACGTCAGATTGAGGCATAATAATTCTAGCAGTCGCAATCATCCGCACTACGTCCCAAATGGGGACATTTGGTTGATTTTCTAAGGGTGTACCGGGAACTTGGGAAAGAATATTGATGGGTACAGATTCGGGGTGAGGTTGTAAACTAGAGAGAGTATGTAACATTCCGACTCGATCGCTAATATTTTCCCCTAAACCGAGAATACCGCCCGAACATACGGTAACATTAGTTTGGCGAACATTGGCAATGGTATTTAAGCGATCGCTATAAGTTCGAGTAGTAATTATAGTGCTGTAGTATTCCTCTGAAGTGTCTAAATTATGATTATAAGCATATAGTCCCGCATCCTCTAAACGCTTGGCTTGGTTTTCTGTCAACATTCCCAAGGTACAGCATACTTCTAAACCCATGCTGGTAACATCTTTGACCATATCTAGGACTTCCTCAAATTGGGAATTATCCCGGACTTCTCTCCAAGCAGCACCCATACAAACCCGACTAACACCGCTTTCTTTCGCTGTTTTCGCAATACTAATCACTTTTTCTTTTTGTAGCAGTGCTTCTGGTTTTACCTCTGTTTTGTAGCGAGAAGATTGAGCACAATAACCGCAATCTTCTGGACAAGCACCAGTTTTAATAGAAATAAGCTTACAAACTTGTATTTGTTCTGGTTTATGATATTGACGATGCACTGTAGCGGCTTGGTAAATTAGCTCTAGAAATGGGGTATTATATATTGTTAAAATCTCTGTTGGTTGCCAATTGTAGCGTATTTCCACTGTAATGATCCTTTTTGTAGTTGAAATTAACCAGTCTTAGCGATTATAAATCGCGCTTATACAGACAAAACCCGAATTTTCTTAGTCCGCGTAGGCGGACTTTGGTTGTGTAGTAGCGATTTCTAATCGCCTGAGAATATTTAAATTGAAATTTGAGTATATGACATCAGAGCCACCAATTTTGAGGAGCGATCGCCTATTATTAAGAATGGCCGTGATAGAGGATATTCCCTATATACTCAAATATTTTACGGAAAATAAAGAACATCTTACGCCATTTTATCCTAAATGGGATGAACATTTTTTTACTGAAGAATATTGGCAATATCAAGTAGAAACCAGTTTTTGGGAATTTGTCAATAACTATTCATTAAAACTTTTCATTTATTTACAACATCAGCCAAGAATTGTCATTGGAACTGCTAATTTTAACAACTTTGTTTATAATGCTGCTCAATTTTGTCAGTTAGGATACAGTTTAGCAGAATCAGCACAAGGTTATGGTTACATGAAAGAAGCCCTCTCTATGGCTATTAGTTATGTTTTTGAAGAATTAAATTTCCACCGCATTATGGCTAATTATATGCCCCATAATAGCCGCAGTGGTAATGTTCTTAAAAGACTCGGTTTTGTAGTGGAAGGATATGCTAGGGATTATTTAATAATTAACGGGAAATGGGAAGATCATATTTTAACAAGTTTGATAAATCCTCATTGGAGATCAGAATTATAAGCTGTTACGCAGCTAAATTGTATAATCTTAATATTCTTAGCTATTGTGGAACAGGCATCTTGCCTGTTAAACTTATGCAAATTAAATGCAGTACAGCTTAATACCTCAAAAAGTCGTTCATTTGCAGATAATTATGGAGAAATAAATTATGTCAATTTATAATAATCGCAGGGCTATTTTAGCGACAATGCACAATAAAGAAAAAGTAATTTCTCCTTTATTGAAAGAAAATTTAGGAATGAATGTGATAGTTACTCAAAATTTAAACACTGATGTTTTTGGGACTTTCACCAGAGAAATTAAACGTCCAGATACACAAGTTATTACTGCTAGGTTAAAAGCTAGAAAAGCCTTAGAAATGTATGATCAAAAAATAGCCATTGCTAGTGAAGGAAGTTTTACACCTCATCCCCTAATTCCCTATATTTATGCTAACCGAGAAATCATTATTTTTTTGGATCAAGAGAATGATATAGAAATTATTGGTGAAGTATTTTCCACAGAAACTAACTTTAATCATCAAACTATCTCTAGTTTAGAAGAAGCTGAAAAATTTGGAAAAAAAGTAGGTTTTCCAGCCCATGGTTTAGTGATTTCATTTGATAATATATCCACAGGAAAAACAGAATTTATTAAAGGTATTACCAGCCAAGAAAACTTAATCAATTCAGTAGAAATTGCTATCAAAAACACAAACGGTAAATTTGATATAGAAACAGATATGAGAGCAATGTATAATCCTACTAGGATGAAAAATATCGCCCTTACTACTCAAGACTTAATTAACAAAATTAATAGTTTATGTCCCCAATGTCATACTCCTGGTTTTGTGATTAATCAAAAAATACCCGGACTACCTTGTGAACTTTGTCATCAACCAACTTCACTAATTAAAATAGTAATTTTTAAATGTCAAAAATGTGGTTTTACTCAACAACAATTATTTCCTAATCATCAAAAATTTGCTGATCCTAGTTTATGTGAATATTGTAATCCTTAAAGCCTGGATTTTTTGAAGACCGTCTGGGAATAAATTCCCATTCTCATAGTCAAAGTCTTCTGAAGATGACTAAAAATCCCCAGTTTCCTTTAGTAAACTTTACTTATTGGCGCTAAAATGAATTTCAGGGTGGGTTTGTCAGCCAATGGTAGGCTTTTTTGTCTATTATTAAAGAAATATCAATTAAGCCTAATTATAATGACACTGGATGAAACTCCCAATCATACCTATTCTACCAATCCTTTGCTGACCCTCAACTATGAACCAGCCCTAGAATCTCTTGGTGATGAATATTACGATCAAGTTGTAGCTGAAGAATTTCCTCAACATACTCTCCGTTGGCGTAATGACCAACTATTACCCCGGTTAGGACTTGATCCCAAATCCGTAAAAGACGAAGATTTTATTAACGCTTTTGGTAAATTTGAACAAAGAGAACCCCTGTTAGCACTACGTTATCACGGTTATCAATTTGGACAATATAACCCCCAATTAGGTGACGGTAGAGGCTTTCTTTATGGACAAGTAAGGGGTATTGACGGAGAATTATACGATTTTGGTACAAAAGGCTCTGGGAGAACCCCCTACTCGCGCGGTGGTGACGGAATGTTAACACTTAAAGGAGGAGTTCGGGAAGTTCTTGCCGCTGAAGCACTTCATCGTTTAGGTGTGGGTACTTCTCGCTGTTTAAGTATGATTGAAACAGGTTTACAACTATGGCGTGGTGATGAACCCTCACCGACTCGTTCCTCTGTGATGATCCGTATGAGTAAATCACATATTCGATTTGGTACTTTTGAGCGATTAAACTATTTAAAAAGGCCTGATTTAACTCAAAAACTTTTAGATCATGTCATTGAGCAATATTATCCTCATCTACAGGCTGAAGATGATAAATATGCTTTATTTTACGCCGAACTAGTGCAACGAGTCGCAAAATTAGTAGCCCAATGGATGGTAGCAGGTTTTTGTCATGCAGTGCTAAATACTGATAATATGTCAATTACCGGGGAAAGTTTTGATTATGGACCCTATGCTTTTATTCCTACCTATGATCTGCAATTTACAGCGGCATATTTCGATTATTATAGACGTTATTGTTACAGTCAACAACCGGGAATTTGCAAACTGAATTTAGAACTTTTGCAAGAACCATTAAAAGCGATAATTTCCCAAAATGATTTAGATATTGGTTTATCTAAATTTGGTGAATATTATCAAACCGAATATCGGGCTTTGATGTTGAAGAAATTGGGTTTTGCAGATTTACAATTAGAGGAAGCTGATGAATTTTTGAAGTTAACTATTACCTTTTTACATGATAGTCAAGTTGGTTATCATCAATTCTTTGCTGATATAGCTAATACCTTTTCTAGTAAATGGAGAGATGATCCAGCTTTAGTAATGAATGGTTCAGAAATTATCCCTCCATTGGGACAATCAGTAATCTTTGATAATTGGTGTTTTCTCTATCATAAAATCCTGAATCATTTTGCTCTTGACCAAATGGATAAAATTGGGAAAACTCTCACCGAAACTAATCCAAAAACAGCATTATTAAGACCTGTAATTGAGTCAGTTTGGGAACAAATCACTGAAAATGATAATTGGCAACCTTTTTATGATTTAGTAGAAATACTGCAAAAAGGAAAGTAATTTACAGCGGTTTCTGCTCTTATGAGGTACAAAGTTAAATGATGAAACTCTTGTAGTGCGGGCATCTTGCCCGCTAAATATGTACCTCATAACACCGGAAAGTGCTGTATATATTGCAGAGGCGATTATAAATCGCCCAATTATTTCTCTAGAAAATCGGGGATGTAACTTTTCCAAAACTATGATCAAAATTAATTTCAATTACTAAATCAACAGAGGATGATTTCACTAAAGGATTAATAAATAATTCCGGGTGTAAAGAACGCCAAAAATAATTCACAAATTCCTCTATTTCTAATTCATTCATTCCTGATTTACCAGTAGCAATCATTTGTTTTTCCGCTTGTTTTCGCCATATTAAAGAATAACGATAATCCAGAGGATAAAGAACTATTAAACTATGCAATCTTTCCCAAAGTGGTAAATAGGTTTTAAGCTGATCATTCATATCAGCAGCAAATTGTTTATCTGCATCTGTAATAATAGGTGGTGGTGCTGTTAAAAACGCTCTAGGATTAATTGGTTGTACACCCACAAACCAACCTTCAAAGATAACAATATCTACAGGATTTGTGATAAACTCAGAAGTAGTGCGATCGCCAGCGCCCCCATAAGCAGACTTATCAAATCTAGGAACCATGACAGGACTCTTGCCTTGGGCAACTTGATCGAGTACACTTAAAGCTAGGTGAATATCGTGGGTTCCAGGCGGTCCACGCCAAAGCAAACGAGAATCCCGTTGCATTAAAGCCAAGCGATCATTATAAGTTTTGTACAAGTCATCCAAAGACAAACTTAAAGTCTGGTATCCCAAATGCTGGAGAATCAAAACCAGTATTTTAGACATGGTAGTTTTACCTGTTCCCTGTGAACCTAAAATCCCTTGGACAAAAGGTTTACCTAACTGTTGACGCTGGTGGGCAATTTTGATACTCAAAGGTAGCCACAAATCCCATAGTAGCTGTAACATTGCTTGGGGTTCAGTTTTTAAGGTAGTTTGACAAAATTGACTAAAATCAGGGAAAACTAACCTCAATAAGTCCCCTCTGCTTTGCATAACTTGGGCTACATGATCAGGAGTAATATTAAATACCTTGGCTCTTAAAGGATCTGCTAATGCGGCGGCTTGTGCTAATAATTGCCAAGACTTATCCCCTGTCAAAATTTTACCTAGCCATTCACTACTCATAAAATTAAGAACCCAGTTTCAAAGCTTCTAGAAATAGGCTGTAGATAAAACCAACTTTCAGATAGTTGAGTGTTTCTACCCAAATTACTGCCCGGTGTAACCAGGAGTATCCATAAAAAAATTTACTGAATAACTCAGTGAATACAACTAAAAATGCAGCTACTACAATGTCTAATTCTGCCTTTTGTCCGGTGGTTGTTGATACTGCTGATCCCAAAAAAAAGCCCAACAAAAAACTAATTAGTATCAATGATAACCGCCGCCAAGGATTCAGAAACCATTGACTTAGGCCTCTAGTGATAGTCTCTAAGAGGTTGTTAAGACGAGTATTTTGCATGATAGAAAAGAACGGAAAACAGGGTGAAAAAAACTAGTTTTGATGCCATAGAATTGGATAATTCAAAAATTACCATTGGGGATCATTGATAAACACATCATTTTAGTCTAGTCCTTAATCTATTTGTAACTGTATCTGACTATGAAAAATTCCATGTATCAGTATCGCAACTTAATGATTGTTTTTTTGGCATTAGGACTAATGGGGATCATAGCAGCATGGTCAAATATCAGCATATCTTTTGAGTCTACTAAGATTACAAATCCACAAACAGTGACAAACACTGAAAATGGAGCGGAAACTAATTCAAATAATACACCAATTCCACCAGTAGAATCAAATAGCCAAAAAAGAGAGTCTAGGGTTTTGTCGGATCAAGATCATTCCGATACTAAAAACAAAGTACCAGGATTGCTGCGAGTAAGCAACAAAACAACTCAACCCATACGTTTAGTATTATTAGCCAGACAATTGTCTCAAAAAAATGCCAATATTAATCAAATCAAATCTACTCTCCCCGCTCACTGGGATTTTGCACCAGCAGAAGGAAATGAGAGAGGATTAGTTTTATCCCTACCTCAAGCTAATTTAAAACTGGAGAAAGGTGATATTCTAGCAGCTTTTGCCCAAGATGGTTCTCGAAACTATTGGGGTCCCTATGTCGTCGGAGAAACTTCCTCACCCCAATGGCAACCTCAAAGACAAGAATGGCAGTTAGTGTTACAAAATAGGTAATTGATCACGGCAGGAGTTTATTTGTATTTTGTTTGAGTGTAAACTATTGTGTACTAGCCACAACAGGATTACCGAGTCTTTAAGTACAACTTCATGAACATAAAATTGAGTATTTCCCGTAAAATGGTTGACAAGTGGTTTCATGATTTACAACAGCGCCCAGTTCTAGTTGTAGCGGTTTCGTCCCTGTGGTTATTAGTAATTGGTTGGATAGCTTTTGGCTGGAATTTGGGCAATGTGGGCTTAATTGATGAAACTGAGCCACTTTTTGCCGAAGCTTCCCGACAAATGTTACTTACTGGTGATTGGATTACTCCGTTTTTTAACGGAGAAACCCGCTTTGACAAACCTGCTTTAATTTATTGGTGTCAAGCCATCGCCTATTCCCTTATGGGCGTTAATGAATGGGCTGTACGTATCCCCTCTGCATTATCAGCTATGGGCGTAATTGCTTTGGCATTTTATACCCTACAGTGGTATTTTACTAAAAAGGACGAATTAGAACAAGCTACCAACTTACCTAGACGTTACTTGACAGCAGCCATAGCCGCAGCTTTAATGGCGCTTAACCCGGAAATGATCGTTTGGGGCAGAACTGGGGTTTCTGATATGTTACTCACAGGCTGTATAGGTGCAACTTTGTTATGTTTTTTTCTGGGATATGCTCAGAATAAGAGAGCAATTGTCATTGCTAATTGGCAATTTCCTAACCAATGGTACTTAGCAAGTTATGTATTAATTGCTGGAGCAATATTAACCAAAGGTCCAGTAGGAATTGTTTTACCAGGACTAATTATGATTGCTTTTTCCTTATATATCGGCAAATTTTGGCAAATTTGGCAGGAAATGCGGCCGATTTTGGGCATGGTTATCGTTTTAGTCCTATCACTTCCCTGGTATATTTTAGTAACTTGGCATAATGGCTGGAATTTTATTAACGCTTTCTTTGTGTATCATAACATAGAGCGTTTTACGGAAGTTGTAAATGGTCACTCAGCGCCTTGGTACTTCTACTTTTTAGTTGTGTTACTCGGTTTTGCGCCTTATGCAGTATATATACCAGCCTCTTTAGTCAGGACAAAATTCTGGCAGCGATCATATTGGTTACAGAAAGAACGATTTGAACACTTAGGTTTATTTGCCAGTTTATGGTTTTTGGGCGTATTTGGCTTTTTCACTGTTTCCGTCACCAAATTACCCAGTTATGTATTACCTTTAATGCCAGCAGCAGCTATTCTTGTAGCATTATTCTGGAGTGATCTTTTCCCCGGTTCACAAAACTACACCCCAAAAAATCCAGGATTAATACGTATTACTCCATGGATAAATGTAAGTTTTATCGCATTTATTTCCATTGCCTTACTTAATCTGACGCGAATTGTTGGACTCGATCCTGCGGCCCCTGAATTATATGCAGAAATTGAGAAATCAGGTATACTCAAGTACGGAGGCATAGTTTGGCTAATAACTACTCTGATCTCCTCTATCTTGATCTTAACTCACCGTTATCGTCAGATTATCATCATTAATTTACTGGGATTTACGGCATTTATTGCTATTTCTTTAATGCCTGCAATTTTAATTATGGACCAACAGCGTCAGTTACCTCTGAGGGAATTATCAGCCTTAATTGTTGAATTAAAACAACCCAATGAAGAATTGATTATGGTTGGTTTCAAAAAACCTACTGTGACGTTCTACACGGGGAAAAATGTTAATTACATCAAATTTTCTCAAGCAGCTTTAAAATATATTCAAAACCCAGAACTCTCAAAAACTAAATCATCATTATTAATGCTTATTGAACAAGAAAAATTTCAAGAAATGAAGTTACAACCAGATACTTACAAAAGTTTAGCCACAAAAGGAGTTTATCATTTAATTTGTATTCCTTTGTCAAGAGTTAATCAGAATTAAGTCTGTTAAAATTACCAGAACACTAGTGTCAATTATAACATTTACAAAAAATTCTTTTTTTTAGATGGAGGCTATTGACTTGCGGCGGTGGGGGTGATATTCTTATAATGGGAATGTATGGGTGTTCGAGTTTGTGTTTACATTCGATTATTTACACACTACCATCATAGCACGCCGCCCGGAGTTATAAACCGTATTCTTGAAAATTTTTTTGAAAAATTTATACAAATTTAATTTAAGTATATATAGCCATATCAAACTAAAATCTTTTATTCTAATACTGCAAGCTAACTAATTTTCTTTTTCTTATATAGCGTTTCCCAGTCTAATGAGGTAATGAGGTACACACCAATTTATTCACTGTTCACAGTTCCCAGTTAAGAGTTCCCTGTTCCCTAAAACTAAAAAACTTTGTACCTCACTAGCATGAGAACGGCTATATATAACCATCGGTACTATTTGCACGATTAGTCTAACTCTTGGTTTTTTATTTTTTGCAGAGTTAAAGTCCGTACATAGATATACTAGTATTAATTATAACATTTGCAAAAATTTCTTTTTTTTAGGTGGAAGCTATTGACTTTCAGCGGTGGGGGTGATATTCTTATAATGGGAATGTATGGGTGTTCGAGTTTGTGTTTACATTCGATTATTTACACACTACCATCATAGCACGCTGCCCGGAGTTGTAAACCGTATTCTTAAAAATTTTTTTGAAAAATTTATACAAATTTAATTTAAGTAAGAGAGGGAACAGAGGATAAGTAGATCATTAATTAACCTTAGATAAGGCATGATTAATCTGAGTTAAGAGGTCTTCCATAGAGATAGAACGGGGTAATATGTGGGTAGCAATTTCACGAACCGTAGTTTCTACAGAAGAAGTATATTTTGGTTTAAGGGGTGTAGTGGTATATTGATCACCAGAGGGATGGAATGTTTGGTCAAGCACCAAAATTGGGGGTAATTGAAATGATAAATCTCCCAAAGATTGTAGAGCTTGATGTACTTCTGGATGCATAGAAGTTTCCTGGAGACAAATTAATAGTAAATCAACACTTTTATGACTAACTTGTTGTAAAACTTCCGACCAACAACTAGCGATAGAAGCTCTAAAACCGGCGGTTTGTAGATATTGAATGAGAGCTTGAAACCACTCATAACCCCTATTACCGGGCTGATTTTTGAGATTAAGAGAGGAATTTTTAATTAACTGATAATTCTTAACTGGCTGGGGATTAATTTTAGGTAAATCATGTAACATAGTGACATCTACCACGAGAATATTAAGTGGACAACTGATGCCAGCGGCAATTTGTAACACAGAAGACAAAGCTCCTCCCTGGTAATTCTGGGGATCATTTTCCTGATGCAAAGGAGTTAAACAAGGAAATACAGACAATCCTGATATTTGGGAAGCGGCCAGAGTAGTAGAAACATCACAAGTGACCAATGGTAAAGTTGCTAATCGCTGGTACTGAGTTAATTGTTGTAGATAAGTGCGAGCGGCCGAGATTTCCATATCTAGTAATATGAGATCAAACTGCCAGACCCGGGCCAAGAGATCTGCTTGATCCAAATCATCAACTTCAATAACTCGATGTTCTCGTAGAGAGGGGTAGAGATTAACAGCTTGTAATTGTGGATTTACTAACCTCAGAATTCGGAGAGGGACAATTTGAGGATAGTGATTATTTTCCAGTGCTGAATGTTGGACTTTTGGGGGAGTAGATAATTGTTCTAATAATGTAGTTAGTAGATAGCGTTGAATGGGTAGAGTCAAAAAACTATCAGCCTGTTTAGTAAGTGCTTGGTCCTTTTCTGCTGCTGTAGCCGTGACAACAACATGAATGTGACGAGTTAAAGAATCAGATTTCAATAGAGTTAAGACATCCCAACCCGAGAGTAAAGGTAATAAAGGGTTTAGAAATATAGCCTTTGGTTGTAAACGTCGAGCTTTTTCCAGAGCTTCCGTTCCCGATCTAGCAATAACAACACGATAACCTAGAGCTTTAAGTTGTTCAGTTAATTCTTCAATATATTGAGCTACTGCTTCCACGACCAGAAGTAATCTTGGGGAGGAATGAGACTGATATTGTGGAGAACCGTAGAGATTTTGACGGGAATAATGGGAATTGTCAGTCATGTTTGGATTTTGTGACTTAATATCTTCAGAGTCGCTAAAAGAGAGTTTTGGTGGGCTTGGGGGTAAAAGCAGAGTAAACTGACTACCTTTACCTTCACGGGACAAGAAACTGACATCTCCGCCATGTAAGCGAGCCAAAGCCCTAGTTAGGACCAAACCCAAACCAGTTCCTTCAAACTGACGGGTGAGGGGGTTTTCTAACTGCTGGAATTTTTGAAAGATTAAATGTTGTTGTTGTTCAGGAATGCCAATACCTGTATCCCAGACAGTAAAAGCAATCCAGCCTTCCCAACGACTTACCCGTAACCCAATTTCCCCAGATACCTCTGTAAATTTAAAAGCATTAGAAAGTAGATGTTCAAGCATTTGACGCAGGCGTAATTCATCAGCCACCATTTGTTCCAAACCTGGTTCAATAACCAGACTAAATTGACGATGAGATGGATTTTGATTTTGCGTCGAGGATAACTGTTGAGTTTTGTGAGTTTGCTGATAGATATTTTTGACATCTGACAAAGCCCGTTCACATACTACCTGAATTTGTACCAAAGTAAAAGTGAGTTGCATTTGTCCAGTTTCCATGCGAGTCAAATCTAAAATATCATTAACTACACTCATCAAATGTCTGCCACTTTGGTGAATTAGCCCAGCATAACGAGCTTGGCGCTCATTTAATTGTCCCAATTGTTGGTCCACAAGTAACCGAGATAATCCTAGAACTGCCGTCAATGGAGTTTTTAACTCGTGACTAATGCAAGCTAGAAATTCATCTTTTAAGCGATTGAGTTGAATCAAATCGGCATTTTTTGTAGCCAATTCCTTGCAAAGTTGTTGTTGTTCAGTTACATCTGTTGCTAATATCAGCCAGAGGTCATCAGTAGTTGTCGGTACTTGTGACTCAGAAATATCAGGCAAATCCTTGATATCCAGAGGGATCTTAGCGAATTGCCAAACTCGTTCTTGACCATTTTTAATTTCCACCACACAAGTACAAATGCCCAGGTGAGTATCTAAAACACAGCGGTCAGAACTGCCATGAAAATTCACAGATAACTCTTGTAGCGTTGGGGGGATAGTTATATTGGTACTTAAAGGATCTAATTTTTGATCCTTGGACTGATCAGCATAAATATCAGCAGCATTTTGAACATAACTTGGGGAAAGGATCGTCTCTACCTGTTTTCTAACTGCTTCAAAATCCTTCAAGACTCCCAACTGTTGCCACCAAGCGGGATTTTGGGTAATTATTTCTCCTTGACTACTTTGTAACATAATTGGCCAAGGCAGTTGTCTCAACAAATGGACTATAGAAGCGTGTACTTTTGGTAGTTCTTGTTGTTGATTAATAATTGAGTGAATAGGACTTTTATTTTCAGCCAAGAGTTGCAATAAACGTAAAGTATCAAGTATTCCCAGAAGTTTACCATCTGAGTCAACCAATGCCCAATCTAAATTTCCTAAATTTTTTTGTTGTTTAGTTTCCTGGTATTTTAAAAACAGGGTGAAATGTTCGAGACTGTGTGCTGCTGATAGAGTTGGTATTGGTTCTAACAGAGATTTATCTACCTGTGAGATTGGGCGTTGTAAATTTACAAGGTAGTCATCAGTAGTTACTGCTAATAATTGTGGGAGTAACCGAGCCGAGTACAACAAACCAATAGGGACTTGTTGTGAATTGACTACCATCAAGCGATCGCACTGTTTTCTGGTAAAAATATCCAGCACGGTTGCTAGAGTATTTGTTTCTAGACAGACTGGTACATCTGCTAAAAGTTGATAAAGCGGGTACTGTAGCATTGATATAATTCCTCAGTGGTCATTGTGCTGATGATCAACTCCGGTCTGACCATTAGTTTTCGTGGAGATAGTAATCGGAAGTAATATGCGGCAAAAATTAGGATTCCGGTAAAATATTTAGGAATTAAGCACAATTTCTGGAGAAACCTTCTTTTCTTCCGCTTCTGCTCCTTGAGGGGGCTGGAAGAACGGTGCTTTCTGGTTCATGCTTTTCTGATGTTGTAAATTATAAGACTGAAAAATTTTCCTGAAACCAGATCAATCTATACCAACCAAATACAAATATGGAGTAGTTTTGGTATTTGCATCAGTGTTACATAGAGCCAGGATTTTGATATAAAACTGGACAGGAGGGACTCACAAGAAAAGAAACAGTGAGATCCTGGTTATTTTTAGGTTTTGGTGATCATATCTTCATTACCCTAGTATTTGACGCAAAATAAGCCGTAAACTACAGACTAGATCAAGAGCCAATATAGGAGTTCAACCATAAATTTAGGACAGCCCATAGACTGAAAATAGATGAAATTGCAGCCAAGAATGATCTTCCCCTGGAAGATACCAGATGTAAATTTTTCTAAGTAATAAGTAACTATCTTAACAAGACTATTACTGATACTAAAAGTCATTACCTTTGAGAGTGACAACTACAACAATAATTATGACTCTAAAGATTCGCTTTAGAACCTTGAGGAATTATAATGATTTAAAATGCGACAATTCTTTAAGTTTGTTTAAGTATCTTATCAAGGAGTAAAGTAATGTAACCCAAGTCCAGATTTTATCTATTCAGGCATTTATCAATATCCTGACTCGGTCCATGGATATAAGTTATCGTATTTAAGCTAGATAAAATGCTTATTAACTGACTTATACATGACAATTTTACATAATACCCATGATTTATGAACCGTAAATGTTAGTACCTATATTGCTTTTAGGAAAAAATATAAAACGAATTTCCAGTAAACCGAGCGTACAGAATAGAGATAAAGGTTTACTGATTCACGGATGGAATTTGATGAATAAATTCCTGAGCCAATACTATAGATTAGTATTAGAGTATGGACTGCCAATAACTAATACAGTTGCTCAGAGATACCATTTAGCGAATCAGATATTAGATAGAGAGAACAAATATTACCTAGCCTTTGCCCAACACAGAAAGGTACAAAACTTTCAGGATATGACTACTAGCGAAAAACGGGAGATTGTAGAAGAACTGAAATCAGAATATCGGCAAATTATTGTAGATTATTTTCTAACTGACAAAGCGATAAAAGAAAAGATTGATAAATTCATCAACGCCTTATTTTATGCAAATATTCCCGTACCACAAATCATAGAGATACACATGGATATCATTGATGAATTTGCCAAACAATTAAGACTAGAAGGCAGAAGCGATGAAACATTATTAGATTATCGTTTAACCTTAATAGATATTTTAGCACATCTTTGTGAGATCTATCGTTCTACCGTTGCTAAAATCAATTGAATGAAGTCAAGCAGAAATTGAATTGGCATTGATTGTGAGTAAATACTAGAAGTATAGATAAGACCTTTGCTTTGTTTATTTATCGCATTTATTGTTTACTTTTAGGAGTCTATCTTGTATGAATCAAGCGAAAAAAACCTATGTTCTTAAACTTTACGTAGCGGGGAACACCCCCAATTCAGTCAGGGCTTTAAAAACCCTAAAAGACATATTAGATCAAGAATTTAAAGGTGTTTATGCCTTAAAAGTAATTGATGTTTTAAAAAACCCGCAATTAGCCGAAGAGGACAAAATTCTAGCCACCCCGACATTATCAAAAATTTTACCACCGCCCGTGAGGAAAATCATTGGTGATCTTACAGACAGAGAGAGAGTATTGATTGGATTAGATTTGTTGTATGAAGAATTGAACGAAGAATATGAAAAAGAGTAGGATAACATACAGTATATTGTGTCTAAAAGAAGTACAAAATTTTCATAAAAATAATTATTAAGTTAAATTTTACGAAAAGACTTCCCAGCGAAAAAGATCAAAAACTTTCTTGATTTTAAAAAACCAGGTTGAATATCCATATTAGACAAACCATGACAAAAAAAGAGCAGTTTGACCAAAAAAAAATACCCGTTGGTGGCGTAGAAAAAATTCGGACAATGATCGAGGGCTTTGACGATATTAGTCATGGTGGTTTACCCGTTGGTAGAACCACCTTAGTGAGTGGAACTTCCGGGACAGGGAAAACTTTGCTATCACTGCAATTTCTTTATAATGGCATCACTTACTTTGACGAACCAGGAGTATTTGTCACCTTTGAAGAATCCCCCAGTGATATTATTAAAAATTCCCATATTTTTAATTGGAATTTGCAAAATTTAATTGATCAAGGTAAATTATTTATTCTCGACGCTTCTCCAGATCCTGAAGGTCAAGATATAGTCGGTAATTTTGATTTATCTGCCCTGATTGAAAGGTTACAATATGCAATTCGTAAATATAAAGCAAAAAGAGTTTCCATTGATTCAATGACAGCCATATTTCAACAATATGAAGCTGTAGGAGTAGTGCGGCGGGAAATTTTCCGTTTAGTAGCGCGACTAAAACAATTAAACGTCACCACAATCATTACCACTGAAAGAGGTGAAGAATATGGACCAGTAGCATCTTTTGGCGTTGAAGAATTTGTTTCCGATAATGTAGTGATTGTTCGCAACGTTTTAGAAGGAGAACGCCGTCGTCGAACTATTGAAATTCTCAAATTACGGGGAACAACCCACATGAAAGGTGAATATCCCTTCACAATTACCAACGAAGGAGTTAATATATTCCCCTTAGGAGCAATGAGATTAACACAAAGATCCTCCAATGTGCGAGTATCTTCTGGGGTAAAAATCCTTGATCAGATGTGTGGTGGTGGTTTCTTTAAAGACTCAATTATTTTAGCAACAGGAGCGACAGGAACTGGTAAAACCTTATTAGTGAGCAAGTTTATCCAAGATGGCTGTATTAATGGCGAAAGAGCGATATTATTTGCCTATGAAGAATCTCGCGCTCAACTTTCACGTAATGCTTATTCATGGGGGATTGATTTTGAGGAATTAGAACATCAAGGATTGTTAAAAATAATTTGTACCTATCCCGAATCAACTGGTTTAGAAGATCATTTACAAATTATTAAATCAGAAATATCTCATTTTAAACCTGCTCGCATTGCCATTGATTCACTTTCAGCCATGGCTAGAGGTGTTAGTAATAACGCTTTTCGTCAATTTGTCATTGGTGTTACAGGTTATGCTAAACAAGAAGAAATCACTGGTTTTTTTACTAATACTACAGACCAGTTTCTTGGTTCTCATTCTATTACCGACTCGCATATTTCTACAATTACAGATACAATTTTGATGTTGCAATATGTAGAGATTCGAGGAGAAATGTCGCGGGCAATTAACGTCTTTAAAATGAGAGGATCTTGGCATGATAAAGGTATTCGTGAATATAATATCACAGCCGACGGACCAGATATTAAAGATTCACTGCGTAATTATGAGCGAATTATTAGTGGTGCGCCTACTCGCGTTAGTATAGATGAAAAAGCAGAACTTTCTCGCATTGTCAAAGGTTTTGAAGACAAACAGAGTTCTGACGCTTAAAATAGCAAGAGTGCAGTACCTTCACAAATCTATGGATCATGCTATATTTTGTAGTGAAGATAAGTATTCTGCCGCTAAATTGATATATTTTTTTTGTGAGGGGACGCGGTGAAAAGACAGCAATTATTCCATAGTTTCTTGCCCGGTTTTACGGTAGCAGTATTAACAACTCAACCTGCCTGGGCTACTGTTGCAAAAATGCGTGAGGTACAGATAGGATCTGATGCTAGTGTTTTGATTTCTGCCAATAATGCAAATTCATTCACAAACAAGAGCTTCTTTCCTAACAGTCAATTGACAAGTAAATCAGGATTTCTACTTAACAGTTATTTCCGTCAAGGTCTGACAGATTTAACAAGTATTAATGCTGAGAATGATCTGAATATCGAAGTAGCAAAGATACTTACAAAAGAGCAGGATAGATTTGTCAATTTTTCTGATCTATCCAATCATAATTTCCTGGCTGTTAATAATTCCCAATTTACCAACGGTAATACTAGGGTATCAGAATTACTAGAATCTAGTAAATGCCCACAACAGAAGAGTCAAGCAGCTTTGCTACTTACTTCTAACACCTGTTTACCTAAAAATACTTCTGATTGGATAGCGCAAAAAACCACCCCTAATACATCTGAGCCTAGTAAACCTTTTTCTGATAGTAATGTAAAATCCCAAATTAGTCAGTCCGTAGATTTTACTAAAACTCCTAATGACTTAAACCCTAACCCGAATCCGCTGTTATTTCCAAGACAAGCAGAGGAAGTGAAAATACAGGCAACTCAACGAATTAGTTTGTCAGAGGCTTTAGAACTAGCTAAACGGAATAACAACGATTTACAAGTGTCTATATTAAGATTAAAACAGAGTAAATCAGTTTTGCGGGAAGCTCAAGCGGCTTTATTTCCTAGCGTAGATTTAAGTGCAGATGTAACAAATAGTCGTAACGTTGGGACATCATTACAATTTGATCAAGCTAGAGTAAACAACCCACGAGTAGGTGATGCTCCATCAAATACAAACTTTAGCGGAACGGCACAGATAAAATATGACTTGTACACCTCTGGTAGACGTAATGGTGCTATTCAAGAAGCTGAAGAAAAGATCCGTGTACAAGAGTGGGATGTCGAGAGACAATCTGAAGAAATTCGTTTGAACGTTTCCAAAGCATATTATGATCTGCAACAGGCAGATGAAAACGTGAGAATTTCTGAGTCAGCGGTAGAAAATGCTCAAGCTAGTTTAAAAGATGCCATGGCCTTAGAAAAAGCTGGCGTTGGCACTCGTTTTGACGTATTGCGATCGCAAGTCAATCTAGCCAATTCTCAACAAGAATTAACCAATGCCAAATCTCAGCAACAAATTGCCCGCCGCAAATTAGCGCCATTATTGAACTTATCTCAATCATTGAGCATTAGTGCGGCTGATCCAGTAAAAATAGCAGGTTTATGGCAACAACCACTAGAACAGAGCATTGTTTTAGCGTATCAAAACCGTCCTGAACTACAACAAACTTTAGCACAGCGAAAAATTGGTGAAGCGCAAATAAAACAGGCTTTATCTTCTTCTGGTCCACAGGTAAGTTTAGTAGGGAGATATAACTTATTAGATCAATTTGATGACGGAACAAGTATGAGTGATGGTTATTCATTAGGAATACAAGCCAGCATTAACTTATATAATGGGGGATCAGCAAAAGCAAGAGCGTCCCAAGCCAAAACCAGTATTGCGATTGCTGAAACGCAGTTTTCTGAACAAAAAAACCAAATTCGCTTTCAAGTAGAACAAGCTTATTCCACCCAAGCATCAAGTTTAGAGAACGTACAAACTGCTAATGTAGCCTTAGAACAAGCTAGAGAATCTTTACGGTTAGCGCGGTTAAGATTCCAAGCAGGGGTAGGTACTCAAACCGATGTAATTAACGCATTAAATGATTTAACACGGTCCGAGGGAAATCGCGTCAAAGCCATATTAGACTACAATCGAGCCTTGACAGAATTACAAAGGTATGTTACAGCCAAAGGATTAAAACAGATAGAGGAATCAGGAGTAAAATAAGAGGTAAGATTCGTGGGTTGGGTTAAGCGAAGCAAAACCCAACATGAGCCTTGGGTTTCGTGCCTCAACCCAACCTACAAGAAATGGACAGGACATAAATTGTCATCTCAATGCTGTAAAATAGTTCTCAGAACTGTTGCAAATGCTAAACTAGTCAAAAACTCATGACCATGACTAAAATTACATCACAAGAGATTGCAAAATTTCGTTCTCTGATGGTAGATGATTCTCAAGCAATGGAAGCATTAGACTTGATAGAGGACTGCGATGGAGATTTAGAAGACGCGGTAATGACTCTGGCTATTAAGGCTGGACAACAACCAGAACAAACTAATTCTGAATGGTTAGATGCTTTAGCCAAAAAATGGCGGGCTGTAATTTGTGAACAGGAATATCGAGAAGACTTGCTAAATGGGTCAGTTCAAGGGATGATAGAACATCTGAGGACAATACAGACCTTTCCGAGAAGTCTGGCCACACCGGTTTTAATTTATGTTCTTAAACAAGGTGTGAATAACTTTTGTGAGCCTCTAGACTTGCTAAAATCAGATCAATCCTGACTAGTGAATATACTGATGATGTCAACTGGAATTTAAAAAATAGTTTAAGATTAATGAATTATCTTGTTGCTGTATTATCAGATCGTATCCAAGCCGAAGCCGCCGATTTAGCTTTAGAAAAAGAAGGCATAAATGGGACTATTCTTGGTAGAGGTTATAAAAGTGCTGATGAATTTGGTTTAATTGATCCCAAAGAAGAGGCGAAAAAACAAGTAAAATTAATGGCGATTTGGTTAGTCCCCTTTGGCTTTTTTGCTGGTTTTACCTTCAGTTTGATTACTGGTTTAGATACCTTTGCTTGGGCTGGAGAAATCGGTAATCACGTAATCGGCGGAATTTTGGGCGCTGGTAGCGGGGCTATGGGTAGTGTCTTTGTGGGGGGTGGTGTTGGTTTGTTTGAGGGTGGTGGTGATGCTTTACCCTATCGTAATCGCTTAGATGCGGGTAAGTATTTAATTGTCGTCCAAGGTTCGGAAACTCTCACCCGTCAAGCTACTCGGATTTTAAGGCAGTTTGACCCGGAAAATATTCAAGGTTATGCTGAGAATAATTAATTAATTGGTAATTGTTGTCTGAATCAGAATATCCAGGATTTAAGGATTAATCAGGATTATTAATCACAAAAAGTAAAGTTCCCTGTCCCCTGTCCCCTGTAACCTGTTCCCTTGACATAACGACAATTTTTAACGCCAACCTACTTACTTGTGAACTTCGCACTCCGAACTCCTGTAATTGCTATAATTCTATGCTACCTAGAGAAGAACTTTTAAAAGGGGTTGAAAACCGGGATACCATTGCCCGTGTAATTGATCAAGCAGACCAGGCTATAAAGACCTGGGAGGTGGTATTAACAGATTTTTTGTCTCCGCCAGAGTTAGCGGAAATTCAACGGGTATTTAGCCGATTAACAGAGGTGCATTTAGTGACTTGGGGTGGATATCCTCAAGGGGAAAGACAAAGAATAGCGATCGCTCGTGCTGAGTTACCATTAGATCAGTCTCAAGTTGCTATCATGGCCTTAGAAATTGCTGGTAATTTCCTATTTGATACAGCGAATCACAGAGATTTTCTAGGTGCGATGTTAGGAACAGGAATTGTCCGGGAAAAAACAGGAGATGTGATTGTTTTGGGGGAAAGAGGGGCCCAGGTGATTGTTGTCCCGGAATTGGGAGAATTTTTAGAGATGAGTTTAAAACAGGTGCGTTCTGTACCGGTGAAAACTCAACGCATTGAAATTAGTGAGTTAAGAATCCGCGAACCAAAGAAGAAAGAATTAACGACTGTGGAAGCTTCTTTGCGGTTAGATGCGGTGGCTTCCGCCGGGTTTGGGATGTCCCGCAGTAAAATGGTAGATTTAATCGCTTCCAATGATGTGCGTGTTAATTGGAAGGAAGTCACTCAAGCCAGTTCCCAAGTCAAAACGGGGGATTTAATTGCTATTCGGGGAAAAGGGCGGTTAGAAGTTGGGGAAATTGCGGTGACAAAAAAGGATCGTTATCGGGTGCAGTTAACTAGATATATGTAAAATAATATATCTAAAATCTATCTAAAATAAAGTTTTGGTTTTAGGGGTTGACAGAATGATATTTTAGATGATAGATTATTAATCTGTGTGATTACGGACGGTTAGCTCAGGTGGTTAGAGTACATCGTTGACATCGATGGGGTCGTTGGTTCGAGTCCAATACCGTCCATATTGTTTTTTAAAGTGACTGGTTATTTACCGCTGTAGAAAAAAGCAATTTCTTTTTCTTTTAGAGGCGCGAAACCAGCATCAATCAGTTTTTGGTCTAGTTCAGTTTGGGGAATATGTTTAGCACCAATACGGACAATGCGGGAACGCATGGTATTGGATACACCACTACGCTGTCTGTTGGCTTCTAAAGCCATAACTTGTGCATACAATTCTAACTTAGCGGGAGGAATAGGAGAACCATCAAAATCAATTCCTTTAGCGATCGCTTGATCAATAGCATCAGCACCTGTGGTAGTGTCAGTAGACATGGTAACTCATTTTCAAAGATAAAGATATAAAAGTATTTTACCACCTCAAGGATTTTTACCAATTACCCATTACCAATTACCCATTACCAATTACCCATTACCAATTACCCATTACAAATTAACCATTACCAATTACCCATAACCAATTAC
>JBJUHT010000307.1:0-7319 GCA_046070105.1 Dolichospermum sp. | reverse complement strand
GCATTTAAAGCTGAAATATCATCTAAAGGTAAAGAAATAAATACCTCTAAAAATCGCTTTACTTTTGCCCAAATTTGATCAGGATTATCACTTCTCATTGCACCATAAAATAACTCTAACTTGACAACTGAACAAACAGCAACATCTTCTAAATCAGTATTTTCTAACTTGCGGCGAATAATCAAATCTTCATTCAGATATTTAATACATACATTTGTATCTAACAAATATTTCATAACAATTTAAACTCCTCTAAATCATCAAAAACACCTTCAGAATCTATAGTTAAAGGAGTATCTTTTAAACATCCTGAAGTTTCCTCAAAAAAATTAGCTGGCCAACCTTTTCCTTTGGGTTTATTTTCCTGTTGAAAATCATTACTAGGTTTTAAAATAATAGTAATAGTTAAATCAACATTAACAATATTTACAGGAATATCTAAATGTAATATTCCATCTTCACCAACATGAGAACTTAAAGTTATTGTTTCCATAGCATTTAATTACAGTGATTTTTACTAAGATATATCTAAATTATACATCAGATATTTAAAAATTGCCAAATTGAACATCCTAGTTATAGATGATATAGCCTTTCCCAGTCCAATGAAGTGCAAAATTATCTGCGTTTAGCTGCGTCCATCTGCGAACCCTTCGGGAAGCAAGCTACAATTATTAATGCTTGTAACTCACTTGAATGATAATTTTTGCTAAACTAAACAAAAATAGTTGTAAAATTATAAGTAATATTATACCAACAAACAAATATGCAACAATTAATCATTCAAATTGCTGATAAAGAAAAAGCACAAATGCTATTAAAAATTATTTCTGCTTTAGATTTTGTGAACTCTGTAGAAGTCATAGAAGATAACACCAGTATATCTGATGATGAGCAAGATTTTTTTTCATTGGCAGGGATATGGGAAAATAGAAATATTACTACTGATTCTATTCGTCAAGAAGCATGGAGACAAGAAATAAAATGATTTTATGTGATACAAATATTCTCATAGAATTTTATAAAAACAATTCTCAGGTTATTTCTGAGCTTCGTGATATTAGACTAAATCAATTAGCGGTTAGTGCCATTACTCAAGCTGAATTATATTATGGTGCTATTAATAATGTGGAATTAAAGAAAATTAAGAAACATTTAGAATTACTTCATGTTTTTCCTGTGGATATCATGGTATCAACTCAATTCATTGAGTTAATGGAAACTTACTCTCTCAGTCATAAACTAAGTATTCCAGATGCTTTAATTGCCTCAACTGCATTAGTTCATAAGATAGATTTATATACTTTAAATATTAAAGATTTTCGCTTTATTCACGGTTTAAATTTATATCAATCTTCTATGAATAAAAATCAATGATTCATTGACTCTACTATTGTGCTAAAAATGCAGTTGTAGGTTGGGTTGAGGAAACGAAACCCAACATTGATATCAAATTTTGACAACATGATCAATACTTGTAACTTGATTCTTAAACTGTTCCCACAACTGAAAAAATAAATCAAAAGCTAATTTTTCATCCTCTACTTGAGACAAAATAATAGTTTCCCAACCTTCAGCAGAATTAATTTGATATTTCCCTTGTATCCATTTCTGAAATTGAGAAAATTGTTTTTCCTGTTGTGTTAGTTGTAAACCTAACTCACCTCTGGACATACTATACCCCATTAATAACATTTTTAACCGAGTTATAGATACTTTTCCTAAATACATTCCTGGGCGTTGTTTAATTTTGGTTAATAAGTCATAGAGATATTCTTGACTATTTTTATTACCATTAGTGGTAGTTACATCTAGCATAATGTTCTCCTCAATTCTCCTGAATATTTATTAAAAGTTTTCTTCAGTAACTATTAATTCTTGTCCTAATGAATTTTACCAAAAAATTGAAAATTACCTAACCATTCTACTTTTGCTATTCCTTGAGGATGATGATTGTCAAAAACAATTTCCATCCCATCTATTATAACTATAATTCCTTCATGGTATCCTGTTTCTGAAATAGCATCACCTCCAATACTATCATCATAAAGAAAACAATTACGATAATCTAAATCTGCTTGTGTATTAATTTTAATTAGTTTACCTGGGATTCTTGCCAGTTGTAAATAGTTTTTTATAGCTAAAGCACATTGAACACATTGTAAATTAGGATAACTGTCAGCTATTTCTAATAAATCTTGCTTTTGTTTTAGTGTTAAATACTTCATTTATTTTATTTAAAAAATACCACAATTGATATTCAGGAGTTAAATCAATATTAATTAAGAAAGACTCATTCTGCATCAATTCCTTCCCACATTTTTTCTAAAGGTATTCTTTTTCCTGCTTTCGCTTCTTGTAATGCTGTTTTTAAACTTGCTTTAATTTCCATCACAGAGGTATCATCAGAATCAGATTCAGTTTCATCATCTTGTGCTATTCTCCACATATTCATTAACTGCGATAATTGTGTATTCACCTTAATTATTATGCAGAAACAGAAACTTGCGATTGATAGTAAATACCTGCTTCTTTGAATCTTTGTAAAGCTGCGCCCAAGCGATCGCAATCTGCAATTAAACTAATTCTCACATAGCCTTCACCACCGACACCAAAAGCATTTCCGGGAGTGACTACTACCCCTGTTTGCTGTAAAACATTCAAAGCGAAATCTGTAGAATTTATTCCTCCGGGACATTTTATCCACAAATACATAGTTGCTTCGGTTTTAGGAATATTCCACCCCAATTCACCCAAACCATCAATTAAAAAATCTCGACGAGTGCGGTAACGTTGTTGTACCGAATGTAAATAAGAATCAGGAAGTTGTAAAGCGGTTTCGGCTGCTGTTTGTAAAGCGGAAAAAATGCCATAATCTAAATTAGTTTTTAGTGTTCGCAACCCTTGGATCACGTGACGATTTCCCACCACAAACCCAACGCGCCAACCTGCCATATTATAGGTTTTAGATAAGGTGTGAAATTCCACCCCTATATCCTTAGCGCCCGGAATTTCTAATAAGCTAGTGGGTTGATAACCATCAAAAGCTAATTCTGCATAACATAAATCATGAACTAACAGGATTTCATACTTTCGCGCAAAAGCGACAATTTCTTCAAAAAATTCGCGGGGGGCTGTGGCTGCGGTAGGATTACTAGGATAATTAAAATAGAGAATTTTGGCTTTTCTGGCTACTTCGTCAGGAATGGCCGCTAAATCAATTAACCAGTTATTTTCTTCTTTAAGAATTAAATTGTGAATAACTCCCCCAGCAATAATCGGACCACGGAAATGTACAGGGTAAGATGGTGAAGGTACTAATACAGTATCACCAGGATTAATGTAGGCGATCGCTAAATGTCCCAAACCTTCCTTAGAACCGAGTAAGGGTAAAGCCTCACTGTCAGGATTAAGTACCACACCATAGCGACGATGATACCATTGAGTAATAGCTTTACGGAAACTGGCAGTGCCTTCAAATGGAGGATAACCATGATTAGCGGGATTTTGCAAGGCCGTCATGGCTGCTTCTATGACAGGTTGAGGTGTAGGACCATCGGGATTTCCCATACCTAAATCAATTAAATCTAGACCTTGTTCTCTAGCTTTTGCTTTTAATTCATCTAAACGAGCAAAAACATAAGGAGGTAACTTTTGTATCCGTTCTGCGGGAGTAATCCAACTTAAATTCATTCTTTCAACCTCGAAATAGGGAACAGGGAACAGGGAACAGGGAACAGGGAACAGGGAACAGGGAACAGGTGATAGGTGACAGGGAATAGGTGACAGGTGACAGGTGACAGGTGATAGGTGACAGGGAATAGGTGACAGTTGATATTTCCAATTACCCATTACCAATTACCAATTACCAATTACCAATTACCCATTACCTATTACCCATTACCTATTACCCATTACCCATTACCAATTACCCATTTTTAATTTTTAATTGATTTGGTGCAGTGGTTGAAACCATTGCAGCCATTAATTGTTCCAACGCTACCTTAAACGGTAGACGGTGGATATCAGAATTAGGTTCTAAACTAATTTCTGCTGCTGTTTGTAACTCACCCAGAGTGATATTACCTAATCCCAAATCTGCTAATTTTTGGGGTAGTCCAATCTCTGCGTAAAACTTCAACAGTTGTTGTCTTGCTGAAGCTGCTAGTTGATTTCCCTGGATCATTTCTTCTAACCGCAGTTGTACCAGGATACCATAAGCGACCTTCTCCCCGTGAATGCTATTATGTACTGAAATATGAGTTAAGCCATTATGAACCGCATGGGCAGCGACTGTGCGACATTGCGCCCCTCCTAGTCCTCCAATTACCCCAGCTAGGAGTACGGTTGCGTCCACAACTTCCTGCCAAATTTCTGTACCGGGGGACTGCAACGCAGTAGCGGACTTTTGTAGTAATATGTCTCGTAAAACTCGCGCTTGTTGAACCGCAGCAATAATTAAAGTTTGTTGTGAATCTCCACTACTCACTGATGCTTCATACCATTTAGCGATCGCATCTCCAATACCTGCCACTAAGGTCCGTTGCGGTGCAGTCTGGATCAAATTATAATCCAAAATTAGCAAATCTGGACAGCGAGATAAAGCCACGTCATACAAAAACGCCCCCGTTGTTGAATATACATTAGAAAGGGCAGTCCACGCCGCGCAGGTAGCCGCAGAAGTGGGAATTGTGATCACTGGTAATACTAATTGGTGAGCGACTAATTTAGCGGTATCTAAGGCCTTACCACCACCAATAGCGATAATGATATCAGCCTGATGTTCCTTGGCGGTTTTGCGTAAGGCTTTGAGACTAACTTCACAACAATCGGCACCATAGGAAACTAAGATAGAATGTAATTGTGGAGATTGGAAAAGAGGTTTTAAATGCTCTTTGCTCAGATTAAGAGTATGATTTCCGGCTACAATTAACGGACGAGTTCCCAAATTAGCGACTTGAGCACCAACTGTTGACAACACACCAGCGCCGCGAATTACTTTCCCTGGGGAAATAGAAAGGCTGAAAAATGAACTAGCAGCTTGAGTAGACAAAGTTTCAGTAGAATTTTGATTAGACATGATCTCTATTTTGCCAAAAATATTGATATTTCTTAATCAGATTTTAAAAAAATAATCTTTATTGTATTGTATATAGCAAAAAAATGTGCAAACAAGAAATATGGGACTTACGCACAAGTCACGGAATAATGAACCACGTTCGCGAAGCGTGCCGAAGGCATAGGAACGAAGATAACGAAGAAAAGAGGGTTTGAGAGATATTTTGCGTAAGTCCTGGGAATACACGAAAATATTTATTTCCCAATATAGCGGAATGCTGAAAGCTGAAAACTGCTATAGCTTCTAGAGACGTTTACGGAAACGTCTCTATATTCTTTTTTAAGAAATGTCTAATTCTGAAGTAGCGGGTTTTGATAGAGAAGCAAAACTGTCTAAATAAATTTTGATTGTCATTTCCGGGTCTTCACGACTGACGAGAGTGCGCTTAACTTCCCCCAGGTAGAGGGGTATAGACAACCCGATTTCAGGGTGGATAATGGTGCGGGCGCGGACTGTTAATTGCTTGTTTCCGCCGCTACCTAAGCGACCATAGGAATACAGGTTACTAGCGGCTTGACGTAAAGTGGCCTCTAATTGGGTGGGAGTGATTTCTGCTGAGGTGGAAATTACCGTTTGGTTAGAACCATTATCATAAACCAGAGTGTATTTAACAGCACCGGGAATAACTGTGCGACTCAAAGGAACAAGGGATAATGAAAATAACCCCGCCGTTAGTACCAGCATAAAGCCAGTTGCACCCACCAATCGAAAGCGAAAGCCCCATTTAAGTATCAAGGCTAAGATTGTCAAAACTGCAAATAGTATTGTTACAATACCTGACCATTGAGTGTATTGTAAAAAATTCTCCGTACTAGGCATAGGGTTTTAATTATCAACTTTCTTATTTTACTAACGTAAGTTGCTATAGGAATAATATTTGATTTTTGAACAGAACTCCATAGATACTTAAAGTCTCCTTTTAAAATCTATTACCGATAAAATACAAAAGTGCCATTCGTACTGCTACACCGCTAGTTACCTGAGATTGAATTAAACTAAATTCAGGATCATCCATTAAATCAGAACTAATTTCTACACCACGATTAACTGGTCCTGGATGTAAAATTTTAACATCAGGTTGACAAAGTTTTAATTTAGGGCGAGTAATACCAAATAATTGATGATATTCTCTTAAACTAGGTAATAAATTAGCTGTCATGCGTTCTTTTTGTAAACGTAAAGTCATCACAAAATCAGCATTTTCTAAGGCTGGTTCTAGTTGCCAATGGGTAAATAAACGATGAGAATTTTCGTGAACACCCAAATATTCAGCAAAGAATTTAGGTAATAATGTGGGGGGTGCTGCTAAATGCACTTCTGCCCCACTAGCAATTAAACTCCAAATATTAGAACGGGCGACACGGGAATGTAAAATATCTCCAACAATAGCAATTTTCTTGCCTTTTAATAATTCAATTCTTGGTTGTACGGGATCAATTAAATTACAAATAGTAAATAAATCAAGTAATCCCTGAGATGGATGTTCGTGTTGTCCATCACCAGCATTAAGAACGCTAACTTTTACACCTAAACGATCCATTTCTTGGGCTATACTCAAGGGTACTCCAGCATCTTTATGGCGGATTACCATAATATCAGTTCCCATTGCTAAATAGGTTTTTGCCGTATCTAAAATAGTTTCTCCTTTAGTCATGGAAGATGTGGAAGCAGCAAAGTTGAGAGTATCTGCACTTAACCGTTTAGCTGCTATTTCAAAACTACTGCGGGTGCGGGTAGAGGGTTCAAAAAATAAATTTGCTACTACTTTTCCTTGTAAGGTGGGGACTTTTTTTGTCCTTCGTGATAGTACCTCTTGAAATGAAGCCGCAGTTTGTAAAACGGAGTTATATTCAGCAGTTGTAAAGTCCGCAAGTGTGAGAATATGATGACGATTCCAGGTAGTTGTAGGCATTTAGATTTTAGATTTTGGATTTTGGATTTTAGATTTTGGATTTGAGATTTTTGATTTTGGATTTTGGATTTTGGATTTTGGATTTTGGATTTGAGATTTTGGATTTTGGATTTTGGATTTTGGATTTTGGATTTTGGATTTTAGATTTTAGATTTTGGATTTTGGATTTTAGATTTTAGATTTTGGATTATTAGATTATTGGTAATAATGAAAATATTATATATAATTACCCATTACCCATTACCCATTACCCATTACCCATTACCCATTACCCATTACCCATTACCC
>JBJUHT010000306.1:0-5205 GCA_046070105.1 Dolichospermum sp. | reverse complement strand
TGTCAGTTGTCAGTTGTCAGTTGTTAGTTGTCAGTTGTTAGTTGTCAGTTGTCAGTTGTCAGTTGTCAGTTGTCAGTTGTCAGTTGTCAGTTGTCAGTTGTTAGTTGTCAGTTGTTCGTTGTCAGTTGTCAGTTGTCAGTTGTTCGTTGTCAGTTGTTCGTTGTCAGTTGTTCGTTGTCAGTTGTTCGTTGTTGGCTGTCAATTTTTGATTTTTACCACTGACCACTGACCATTGACCACTGACCCCTGACCACTGACCACTGACCCCTGACCACTGACCATTGACCACTGACCACTGACCACTGACCACTGACCATTGACCACTGACCACTGACCATTGACCACTGACCACTGACTAATAACTAAACGGTAAAAAAGTCTTCCTCTGCCCATTTTGGGGCTGTATCTTTGGCGACAACTGTAAGCACTGCGTAATCTTGATGGTTGACTCCGGGGGGTATTTCTTTGGGTACTCCCATGACGGTTTGGGTTTTAAAAACTGTTCCGGGTTCAAGGTCAAAAAAGGGAAATTCCGGTTCTGTGCAGCCTAAACAGGGCATTCCGGCGCGGGTTTTTGATGATACCCTATTCCAGAGAATGCGGTTACAGGAGGAACGGGTCATAGGTCCACGACAACCTAAGTCATAAAATAGACAACCTTTGCGTTGTCCAAATTCCCCGGTTGTAGCTTTGTATGCAAAGTGAATGTTGCGGGTACAACCAGTTTGGGTGAAGGTATTAAAGAAGGTTTGGGGACGGTGAAGTTCATCAAGAACTATATCACCAATTCGTCCGGTGGCGATCGCCACTAATATCTGCGTTATCCAGTCGGGGTGTGCGGGACAACCGGGAATATTAATGACGGGTAAACCACCTGGACTGACAAAATCTGCACCGAAAAAACCGCCTTTTTCCCGTTTCAAAAATTGTAGTCCTTTGGAGTCGCTGGGGTTGGGTGACATGGCGGGAATTCCCCCCCAGGTTGCACAGTCTCCCACCGCGACAATGAATTTAGCAACTTTGGCTAAATCATTTAACCAATCTTTCATGGGACGGTCTGCAAATCTGTTCCATTCTCCTGTACCATTAGGGGCGTTAACGACGCTACCTTCAAATACTAAAATATCCAGGGGTGTTTTCCCTAAAATACAGTCCCATAAAAGAGTTTGGACGTTATCACCCAATTCTAAACCCAAGGAAGGATGCCAAAGTATTTTCATACCGAAATCAGCAATTAAATCACAAGCTGTCGGTTCTTCAGCATTCAGAAATGACATGGTGTTACCTGAACAAGCACCACCTTGTAGCCAGAGTACATTAGTCATTAGCTATGTATTTTTATATATGTTGACAATTAAGGGGATAATTTCCTTTTTTGAGGATAAGGCACACAGATCACGCAGGAGGAGAAAATTACCACTTTTTGTTGAATGTCGTGGCTATATTTGTTATTATAATCTAAGGTATTATTTAAGTCAATTACCTTTTCTCAATTTTAACTTAAAAGTTTTTGAATAGGCAAATGGCCGTAAAATCACAAATAAATAACAAATACAAAAATTAATTATCAAGACTTGATATAATTTCCCCTACTTTAAAAGTTTGTCGTCCTATTGTCACCAGATCATCATCTCCTAATTTCCGTCCCCTTCTTGTTTCCACTATACCATTCACTTTCACCTCACCATCAAGGATTAACAATTTCGCTTGACCTCCGGTAGAGGTGATACCAATAAACTTTAAAAACTGGTCTAATTTAATCATTTGCTTTTACTAATTATCTAAAAAGTATCATCTATAGCAATATAGCAGAATTTAGGATTTTGACAATAAATTAAATTCTACCAAAGCCGGTAAAAAGTTTTTATTTTCATGGCTAGGACGACTCAGTTTAATTAGGACAAAACGCTGTAAAATGGTTAATTTTTTCCAAGCTTCCATGGTGATAATTATACCTATTTCTTGAGCTTTTTCATCAACACTTCTGGGAATATTGGTAATATCTAACCATGGTGGATTAGGTTCAATTGGTAATTCAGCCACAGATTTTCCAGTCAGTTTTAATACTAACTGCTGAAGATAATCCCTGTAATTATCAATTTGATTATCTGTATCACAAGGCAATATAATTAATTGTTGACGTGACTCTTGATTCATCTGATTCCATTCTGCTAATTTTAGTTTAATTCCGCAAGTATCTAATTTATAACGCACTAGCATAGGAATACAGCGCAGGGAATCAACAAAATCCGCTTCAAATTCAAAAAAATCTGTCATAAAATGGGTATTATTTCTTGATAAAAAATAGATTAATATAGTCATTGTAAATGATTTATGAGAAAATTGGGAATTAATTCCCAGTCTCATAGCCAAAGTCATCTTTAGATGACTAAGTAACCCAAAAATTCCTGAGTAAACTTTAGTTTACTTTAGCTATTAGCCCGGAACTTAAGTTCCGGGCGGGTCTGGAAGCCAACAAATCGGAATGCTATAAAATCCAAATATTATGAATATTGATTCCCAGTATCATGTTACGACTATTATTTTAGCCGGTGGTAAAAGCACTCGCATGGGTAGAGATAAAGCTTTAATTCCCATGGGCGGTGTACCTATGTTAAAACTAATTTGTACTATTGCGGAAGCTTGTACAAATAAAGTTTATATTGTCACTCCCTGGCCAGAACGTTATCAAGAATTACTCACACCTAAAAGTCAATTTATTCAAGAAGTTCCTTTACCTGGGGAAACTGGAAATGAACCCCGCACCCATGGACCTCTTGTAGGTTTTATGCAAGGTTTAGCAGTAGTAGAAACAAATTGGGTACTTTTATTGGCTTGTGATTTACCAAATTTACGGCTAGAAATATTGCAAAATTGGATAGGTCAATTAAACACAATTCCCGAAAATAAAATCGCAGCTTTGGTACAAAATCATCAAATTTGGCAACCTTTATGTGGTTTTTATCGTCGTCATTGTTTACCGGAATTAAGGGAATATATTGAACAAGGTGGACGTTCTTTTCAAGAGTGGTTAAAATCTTATTCTGTAGAAGTATTAACTTTAAATGATTCACAAATGTTATTTAATTTTAATCATCTTGATTCTGTAAAATTTCTATAAAGATAAGTAATTTTCCTCTAGACTTTTTTTAGAGATTGTTTTATAGTAAATAATAGTTATTAATTAAATAACTCAATTATATTTTTGGTAGTAATACCTATTAATTGAAATGTGCGTTGCTAGGATTTTATCTGATTATCTGTAGAGATAGAATATTTCTAGATTGATAATTAAAATTTCCGTAATTTATGCAACCTAGATATTGATAATTTAATTCTTTTCTTGAACTAGTTAGAGTACACCAATTATGATATCTAGTATGACAGATTCAGCGGTAAAAGCAGCGATCGCGGCTATATCTTCCGAGTCAGCAACAACAGCAGAAAAAATCCAAATGCTGATGGAAATTGCGACAGGTTTACAAAAAAAGCCGCAAACATCCCAAGATTTACGCCATGCAATTGGGCTATTTGACCGTGCATATCAAATGTGTGGGGAGGAATACGTTTTACTGAAAGCACAGGCTAAGGTGGGCAAAGCAGGGGCATTACAGATGATTCCTGATAGTGATTACCAGGTGTTACAACAAGCGCGGGCAGATTATGAGGAAGCTTTGCCAATTTTACAACAATTTGCCACAGCGGAGGAAGTGGCAGCAGCCCAAATGAATTTGGGTTTGGTTTTACAATCTTTAGTTCCCGAAAACTTAGCGCGGATAACTGATAGTATTCATGTTTATCATCAGGCTTTGCAGGTGTTTACTTGGGAAAAGTATCCCCAAGAATATGCAATTTTATATAATAACATAGCGATCGCCTATCTGTCTATGCCTATATCATCAGAACGGGAATCTTTACGTCAAGGTTTAGCAATACAGTCTTTTGAAACTGCTCTCAAACATATTAACATAATTGACCATCCTAGAGAATATGCAATGTTGCAAAATAATTTAGGAAATGCTTTACAATATTTAGTGAGTTCCCATCCTGTAGAAAATAATTTACGGGCTGTTTTAGCTTACAATGAAGCTTTGAAAGTGCGTAATCCTCAAGATACACCGTTAGAATATGCTAACACAATTTCTAACAAAGCTAACGTTCTTTTCAACCTACCTGACAATCCTGAAAAACCGGAATTAGGAAATCAAAGAAATCTTTTACAAGCGCGAGAATACTATCAGCAAGCTTGGCAAATATTTACAGAACATCAACAATTTGAACAAGCGGAAATAGTAGGTAAAGCACTAGAAGATTTAGCCGCAGAAATCCAAGTATAGGAGAATAATCATGTTTGATTTTGTTAATGATCCAGAATTGATTAACTTCCTGTATAATCTAAATACAGAATTAAATTTTACCACAGGATTTACTTGGTTAATCATTGCTTTAATTTTATCAATGGTTGGTGGTGCAATTGGTGGAATTATCCTTGCTGGTAAAGATATCGGATACAAATTTGCAGCCATAATTGGTAGTTTATTTGCACCAGCAGGGGCAATTCCTACGGTAATTTTAGGGTTATTAATTTTGAGTTTATTATCTAAATACTAAAAAAATATTCCCCACTTCTCATATTGTAAAATAACAAATAAGTGGGGGATTTGGTACAGTTACAATACTAGGAGTTAGTCACAATGTTAGAACTTGGATGGTTTTCTTTTAGTCTGTTTTTGAAAGGTAAATTATTACGTAATCCTATGTATTTTATTCGTCAAACTAGCATTGCTAGTGCTATGGGTACATTGTTATTAGTGTTGTTAGCACAATTGCCAATTCCTCTGTGTATTCCTGTGGGAATATCTAGTATTACTACGGGAATGATGATGCCATTTCTATTGAAAGATTTCCGCATGAAGTAATTTGATAAATAGGTTCATTTCAGGAATCTTAAATTATCAATCCTTACAGTTTTATCTGGGGGATTGATTTATTATTTAACTATTATTAAACCCAGATTTTTATGGATAATCCATATACAGCAGATTCCATTGCTATGAGGTACAAATTTTAATAATAAAACTCTTGTGGGGTGGGCATCTTACCCGCCCGTGGTGTACCTCATAACACCAGAAAGTGCTGTATCAAGAAATTGTCCAAAGGTAATTATTAAAAACTCAGAAAAGTCAAGAATTTAGGCAATAGTTG
>JBJUHT010000305.1:0-5294 GCA_046070105.1 Dolichospermum sp. | reverse complement strand
CCACTGAATAACTGTGCTGTTGATGAAAAGTTTAGTTCTAAATACAAACAAGCAAAAGATATAACTGTTACTGCTCAAAAGTTGTTTGAAAGTGCTAAGAATGTGGAAGAATTACGAGCATCTCAAGAACAGTTACAAGATGCGATCACTCAACTAAAAACTATACCAACATCTGCTAAGATATACAATACTGCCCAAAAGGAACTTTCAGATTATCAAAGTCAATTAACCAAGATACAACGTCGTTTAGATAAAGAAAATCAAGCGATTGACTCCATTAACCAAGCCAAACAACAAGCTCAAGATGCAGAGGAACAGATGGGAAAGGCTCAAACGGTTAGTGAATATGAAGCAGTTAAGGATAAATGGGATAAGGTACTGGCGATTTTAAATGATATCCCTTCTGATGTTTTTATTTCAGTTACTAATCTGAAAAACAATTATCAGTCAAAAAAGGAAAAAGTAGTTACTATAATTGGAGATTTGAACAAGCCAACACCATCACCTGAACCAACACCTACATCAACTCCTACACCTGATCCCACTCCAACACCAACACCTACTTCTGAACGGACTCCAAGTTTATCAGATCCAAAATGGGACTATAGTGTTTTTAATTCTACTGTAGGAGAAGATTATACAGCATTTTCGTATAAAATGATTGAAGAACCTGCATTTAATCAACAGAATCAACAAGTAGAGTGGATTGTTGAATTTTCAATTCCTCGAGAAGCAGAACTAAGCCCAGCAGCGAGACAAGCTTACTTAAGACTTGAATTATTGAGTGGCTTTAGGGCTAAATTTATAGATAGTTCTGGTGTGTCTTTAGGAGCGAAAAACCTTGATAAAGAAGGTCAAGAAGGCTACAGAAGACGATATACTTTGAGAGTTCCCAATAGTATTTGGGAAAAATGGTCAAAGGTTAGTCAAGTTATTATTGAGAGAACATAAACAAGATCAAGAGGAATAATATGGAAGTAGTAGAGACGTTCCATGGAACGTCTCTACACTCGAAAATCATACACCAATTCAGCAACGCCAAAATAGTCTCATGTCTCTTAATACAAGTAAATATTTCCATCCTCCAGGAATTGCAGAACTTTGTGCGATCGCTCATACTTAAATCCAATCTTTGATCAGTTGAATATTTTGTATTTTTGGATAAATAGCATTGTACAATTTTGCATCAGCAGTGATAAATTTACAGTTTTCTCTAATGCTTAAAGCTAGGTAAAGACTATCGTAGACAGTTCTTTGATAATTCACTGCAAACTGATAGGCATCTTTTAATAATTCATCGGCACGGAATACTTTTAATTGTATTTGTTGAAATAAATCAATTATCATCTCAGCGTCCTGATTTGTTAAACCTTGAAATCGCTGTATTTTCCAAACAATATTACCAATTTCTGCATAAATTAAGTCTGGAGCAATCAAGGTAATTTGTTGTGATTGATAAGCATCAAGAATTTTATTTGCCTCTAATGAATAATCTTGAGCAATAAACCATTTAATGGCTACACTACTATCAATGACAACTTTATCTGTGTTCATCTGTCTCTATCTTCTCGCAATAATTCTGTCAAATCAGAAAATTCACCATATTTTTGCTTTAAGCTTTCTTGAAAAATATGTATGTTTTTAACAAGTTCAGACTGTTCTATTTTGTTATGTTTAGCGAGACTTATTTGATTAATTTTTTCATCAACAATTCTATTAATTAAGGATTCTAAATCCTGTAAAGTCATTCCGGTAATAGACTGGTTTAGCATTTTGATCTACCTCCAGTAGTAATCTCAGTTTCTTTTAAGCTATAGTTTAACTAAACTGAGCTTTATTATAGTATACATTCGTATTAGGAAAAATTCATAAAACTTTTGGTATGTCACCAATAACCGTTGAGATACTTCCAGATAACGCAGCAGTTAGTGACGGCAACTCTTCCAGAATTTGCTCTGATGTAAAACCTTGCAAGTAATAATCAATCACATCATCAATACCGATTCTATGACCCTTAATGCGGATATCATCTGGGTCTAAAAATTCAAAATAATCCTCTAATTGCATAATTTCACCTTTATACTTATATTTTATTCACTCAACCAAGTCTTTATTATAGCATATATATTTATGTTTATGAAATAGTCCAATCTTCCATTTTTAAATCAGTGGTGTATCTGTCGTTGATAGCATTATCAGTGCTATACTAGAAATAGCAAACTTTAAGGAGAGAGCAAATCATGGAAGAATTACTAGAACTCAGAGAATTAGTGGTTTCTGGCAACCTAGAAGCGGCTCTATCTTTAATTGATGAATTAGAAGAAATGAGCAAAGAAGATAAAATCAATAAAATTTATAGCTATTGTGTAGTGCTTTTAGTCCATTTAATTAAACAACAGGCCGAAAAAAGGACAACTCATTCTTGGGATGTTTCCATTCGCAATGCTATTGACGCAATTGATCGGATCAACAAACGCAGAAAATCTGGAGGATATTACATGGACAAACAAGAAATAGAAGAAATTTTACCAGGAGCTTATAATCGAGCTTTAGATAATGCTTCCTTAGAAGCTTTTGGCGGAATTTATGATGAATTAACTTTAAAAAATATGGTAGATCAAGAATTAATTCTCGAACAGGCATTAAATTTTATTTTTAATTAAATAAAGCGCGAACTTAATTAATGAAAAAAATATTTTTCTGTTAACTGACTATGTACAATTAATAAACAAATGAAGGAGAATAATATGGAAGTACAAACTCGCATACATACTTACACCCCTGAAGAATATTTAGAATTAGAGGAAAAAGCACTTTATAAAAGCGAATATCGCAATGGAGAAATTATACCCATGACTGGTGGAACGACAAATCATAATCAAATCGCGCTTAATTTCGCATCATCTTTGTTATATGCTATTAGGGGAAAAAAATATCGTGTTTTTATTGGAGATGTGCGTTTATGGATTCCCGAATATCGAGAATATACTTATCCTGATGTGATTGTAACTGATGGAAAGCCTCTTTATGCAGGTAAAAATAATACTACTGTGACAAATCCTTTGTTAATTGTTGAGGTTTTGTCTAAATCTACAAAAAATTATGACCAGGGTGAAAAATTTACTTTTTATCGTTCTATTCCCCAATTTAAAGAATATGTTTTAGTGGAACAAAATCAATATCAAATTATGCACTATAGCAAAACAAATGAAGGAGAATGGATTTTTCGAGAATATAAATTGGAAAATGATATTATTAAGTTACAACATCTTGATTTTGAAATTAGTTTAATTGATATTTATCAAGATGTTAACTTTGAAGATCAAGAATAAATTATGCTATTAACACAAATTGCTATTCAAAAAAATCTTTTAATGGTGAGTCATGAAAATCGAAAGTATCCATTTAAAAAACTTTAAAGCTTTCAAAAATGTGGAAATTAAAAAAATTCCCAAGATGTGCGTTTTTGTCGGTGCAAATGGTACGGGTAAAACCACACTTTTTAATGTGTTCAGTTTTCTCAAAGATGCTTTAACCGATAATGTTCATGTTGCTCTCACGAAATTAGGAGGAGGTCGAGGATTTCAGGAAGTAAGAAGCCGCAATTCAACCGGACCAATAGAAATTGAATTAAAATTTCGTCTAGCTGATAAATCACCCTTAATTACTTATTCTTTGAAAATCAATGAAGAAGATGGTCGTCCTATCATAGAAAGAGAGATTCTTCAATATCAAGAAAGTAGTAAAAATCAAACTTATCTACTTCTAAATTTTTTAAAAGGACATGGAGAAGTTGTTATTAATGAAGTTGATAAAATTACGAATAATACAGACTTAAAATATGAAAAATATGATTTAAAATCTCCAGATATTCTGGCTTTAAAAGGTTTAGCACAATTTGAAAAATTCCCTGCAAGTAAAGCAATTGGTGATTTACTTGAAAATTGGCATATTTCTGATTTTCATATCCAACAAGCGCGACTAGAACGGGAATCTAGTTATGCAGAACATCTTTCCAAAGAGGGCGAAAACTTAGCAATGGTGACAGAATTTCTCTATAAAAGACATCCTGTTATTTTCCAAAAAATTCTGGAAAAGTTAAAACAAAGAGTTCCTGGTATTAGTCAAGTTGATGCAAAAATTACTGAGGAAGGAAGAGTATTATTAAGGTTTAAAGATGGTGATTTTCATGATCCTTTTTTAGCAAGATATGTTTCTGATGGAACTATCAAAATGTTTGCTTATTTGGTGCTTTTATATGATCCTAAACCTCATCCTTTGTTATGTGTAGAAGAACCAGAAAATCAACTTTACCCTAAGCTTTTATATGAACTTGCAGAGGAATTTCGAGAATATGCACGTAAGGGAGGTCAAGTTTTTGTCTCCACTCATTCCCCTGATTTTTTAAATGGTTGCGAACTAGAAGAGGTCTTTTGGCTACAAAAAGAAAGAGGTTATACAGTAGTTAAACGAGCGAGTGATGATGAACAAATTACAACTTATATGAATGAAGGTGATCAACTTGGTTATTTATGGAGACAGGGGTTTTTTGAAGGAGCAGATCCGCTATGATAGAGCTTGTTTTCTTGCTAGAAGAACCTCTGCAAAAGCAATGATTGAAGGTATTTTACCTAAGATAATATTAGAAATAAATATAAATGTTAGGTATATTGTTTTTGAAGGTAAACAAGATATGGAAAAGCAGATAATACGAAAACTTCAAGGATATAATAATCCTCATGCAAAATTTATAATTTTGCGTGATCAAGATTCTGGAGATTGTCAATTTATTAAAACAAATCTGCAACAAAAATGTAAAGATGCAAATAAATTTCAATTTATTGTGCGTATTGCTTGTCGTGAACTTGAAAGCTGGTATATTGCTGATTTAGAAGCGGTAGAAAAGGCTTATAATAAAACCAATCTTTCTGTTTTGCAAACTAAAAAGAAATTCAGAAATCCTGATAATCTTGAAAGTCCATCAAAAGAACTAAAATCACTTGTACCTGAATACCAAAAAATAAACGGTTCACGAATGATAGCACCTTATTTAAATCTGGAAAATACACGCTCTCTAAGTTTTTTTCACTTTATCAATGCCATTAAAAGCATTATTCAGTCTTAAATTTTAACTTAGAAAAAGGTTATTTAAGATTGCTATACACCATGTTTCTGTTTCAAATAAAGCATTATTAGTCCACTGAATATCGGGATGGGGAAATTATAGCGATGACCGGGGGAACTGATAATCATAATAAAATTACATTAGCGATCGCAAACCAACACTTTATAAC
>JBJUHT010000304.1:0-5221 GCA_046070105.1 Dolichospermum sp. | reverse complement strand
ATGGAAATTGTGACTGAGAAGATAGAGTAATTATTTTTCAGTAGCTGGTAGGATAAATTCATATCTACACCTTTAATCACCTGAATAAAAAGGTATCACACTTATTGTATAATATCAACGAGTCAGGTAATTTATTCCCTGTTTGATAGTTAAAATCCCTTAAAACTAGCTACTTTTAGCGAAAAGATTATCTTTACTGATGAGGATTTCGCTAATTTATGAGACACAAGCGTGGGGAAGGAAATTTACAGCACTTCCCGGTGTTATGAGGTACATATTTAGCGGGCAAGATGCCCGCACCACAAGAGTTTCATCATTCAACTTTGTACCTCATAAGAGCAGAAACCGCTGTATTTTTGTTATTTTAATGCTATACTAATTCCTCAAAAACAATATCCTCATAAACCGACTCAATGGGAAAACTTAAATTAATACTTCGTAGCTCGATATTATCCCCCGACTGATAATTAAAAATCTCCCAATTACCGCGATCATTTTTGCGGTATAAATCAATCGCTATTTTCTCAGCATCAACCAAAACATAATCTTGCAAACTAGGATTGCGACGATACAATCTAAATTTATCCCCTCGGTCATAATTGGCTGTACTCGGAGATAAAACCTCAACAATTAAACAGGGATATTGAATTGCTTGGGTTGCAGTGCGATCGCTATTGTCGCAAGTAACGCTCACATCAGGATAAACATAATCTTTCGTTTCCACAATATTTACACGACAATCGGAATTACCAACCTGACAACCACCACCCCGTAAATGACCTTTAACGATAAAAATAATATTACTAGCAATTCGTCCATGATTTTGAGTTCCCCCACTCATAGCGTAAACTTCACCATTCAGATACTCATGGCGAAGTAATTGTTTCTCTTCCCAGACAAAATATTCTTCGGGTGTTAACTTAGGAAACTTATCTTTTACAGCAATCATTTTTTGTTACCCCATCTGTAATAGACACAAAGTGAAATCGCATTACCTGACTTTTCTTAGCAGCCACTCAGCAGACCCCCGCCCATTGTTGCTGTTAGGCGATCGCTAGTAATATTTCTTATTTTTAGTACAAAATACAACATCAATAATAGAAAAAAACAGAAAAAATCCGAATCAACCGATTGTGACACCAGGGCGGCGGAATGTGGGTTTAATCATCATCCAAACTACTCAAAAACAGGCGACCAAATTTCCGAAATTGCCACTTCCCAACCAGGTAATAAATCAGGAAGAGTTAAAATATCACCATCTTTGAAAATTACTGTTTCTCCATGACAAGAAACCTCTACAGTTCTTGTTTTGGGATTAATTAAAATCCCAACTTTTGCACCTAAATTCATAAAATCTTCAATCTTTTTTCTCAGTTTATCTAAGGAATCAGTTTTAGATTTTACTTCAACTACTAAATCAGGAACTAATTCTGCATAATCTTCCGTTGATTTTTTCAGGCGATTAGCACAAACAAAAGATACATCAGGCGCACGTAAATCCGAATTTGGTAATTTAAACCCCGCACTAGAACCAACTACACGCCCTAGTTTACGAGGTCTTACCCAATTTCTTAACAAAGCTGCAAACTCAGTACCTACTTCTTCCGATTCATAACCTGACGGACTCATAATAATGATACTCCCATCTACTAATTCCAGGCGATAGTCAGGATATGCTATCTGTATTTCTTCTAGTTCTTTGACTGTAAAAGACATGATCGTTTTCTCCTGAAATACTACGGAAATACTATAAAGTCTCTATTCCCCGTGATATTATTCATCATGCCAAATTTCTTCCTTCACCCTCACAGGCAATTTCGCTAAATCTGGCAACTCCACCGCCTCCACATCTGTGATTTTATCTTTAATATTAATAGGTATATTCACTGGTTGGCGTTCTTCCATCCAGCAACTAGCCACAGGTAAAGTTTCTTCTAACTCATCTAATGGCCGAGGAATCACCATAACTGCATTTAACTCACCAATGCGTTCCGCTTCAAACATTCCTGCCTCTACTGCTACAGCTACATTGGCTACCGAACCACGAATGATGGCAGTGCATAAACCAGCACCAATCTTTTCATAGGAAGCTAAATGTACATCAGCAGCTTTCAGCATGGCATCACAAGCACCCACCATGGCTGGGAAGCCGCGAGTTTCTACCAGCCCAATAGCTTGATTACTCAAACGGCTGTATTTACCGTCTTCCATGAGTCTAGTTAGGCGGTTAATCGGTAGAACTATATCTAAATTAGGATAGGGACGGGGAATGACCAAACTAGACACTAACTGTCCAAACTGTTCAGCTGTTTGGACACCTGCTTCTACAGCCAAGCGGACATCAGCGATACCACCTCTAATAATAGCGGTACAATGACCACTACCAATTTTTTCATAACCAACTAAGTGGACTCCAGCTGACTTTAACATCATGTCAGCCGTGCCAACTATAGCGGGGAAACTGAGGGTTGAGACTAAACCTAAAGCAGTATCTTTGAGGCTATCACGGCGAGGTTCTGCATGAATATTGCTCAAAGCACTTTCATTATATGTTTCCATCTGCATTATTTATTTTCCAGGATAAGGTTCGTATAGCGTCTTCAATCACAGAAGAATGAAAACTAGCATTTGAATATGGACTTGGGTTCACACTTCATACTTAACACTTAACCTGAAGAATTGTCAGAGTTTTGATTGCCCAAAGATTGTCTATGGGGAAATAATGTACTCAGTAGCCTATTTATGCTACCTTGTCCATAAATTTGTGTACCAAAAATGTTGTGAGTTTCAAGATTCGACTCACTGGTTTTTAAGTGATCAGAGTATTCTTCTGTAGACTCCGGGAGCGTAGTTTCTTCAGATGTAGAATCAGTGACTACAGCGGTTTCTTCTACCGGGGGGGACTGGCTTTTCGGTGTGGGTGAAGGTGGAGACACGGGTGTAGATTGGTGTTTAAATTCCAGAAAAGCCGCAACCGAAAGTTGACTTGCGGAAATTACTGATTCTTGTTTCTCTGGGTTTTGTGGCTGAGAATTAGAAGACTCCGGTTCTTCCGCTGACGCTTCAACAACCTGCCGACTAGTATCCCCCAAAATTGAACCAGAGGCAATCACTTGTCCTGGTGCTACGGAACAGTTAAAAACTGTTGTTGCTGCACCAATACAGGCATTAGCTCCAATTTTACCTTGACCAACCATCAAAAAACCGGCTCCCAGGTTTGCTCCTGCTTCTATTTCTAGGATACCCTCACTGACTTGGAGAATTGACCCCATACCCAGGCATACCCCAGCACCAATCACAATTCTACTGTTAGTAGCTGCTTGGAGAATTATTCCCGGAGCTAATACCGCACTGGGATGAATAATCACGTCGCCATAAATATGTGTATCAAATCTATCGCTCAATTGTAGCAGCGATATTGACATGAAATTTATTACCTCGGAAGCCGGAAATGGACGATATATTAGCTAATAGGTAATGGGTAATGGGTAATTGGTAATTCTTGCCTCTTGCCCTTTCCCTTTTTCCTACTCCTATGGACGCTGAATAATTGCTTCTAATACGCGGCGTTTTGCTTTGGGGTCTGTACCCACTAAACGCACATACTCGCCTGGATATTCAGAAACATAACCTTCTAATGTTGCGATCGCTTCTCGTTCAGATGTAGTCTGAATTTGACCCGCAACTGTCCAAGTACCTGTGCGGAAGCGGCGCTGATCTACGTGTTCAACCGTAATTTTTGCTCCACTGGACAACAATTGGCGCAATTGATCTACTATTTCCGCGCTTAAATGGGTACTGGTGACTGTCGCTGTCGCCGTTGCAGAATTTGTACTTGTAAATGATTTGCTGCTACCAGCAGACGCTACCATTCCGTTTGGTCTTTGGATAATTGCTTCCAATACGCGACGTTTAGCTTTGGTGTCAATGCCTATTAAACGTACATAATCACCTTTATGGGACTCTATACACTCTTCTAAAGCAGAAATAACTGCTTGAGTAGATGTAGATTGAATTGGTTCACAACTATTCCAAGAACCTGTACGGAAACGTCTCTCATCTACGTGTTCTGTGCCAATCTTGTAACCACTGGCCAAAAGTTGACGAATTTGATCTAGGGTTTCTGCACTCAATTTGCCACTACCAACGGCATTCCCGTTACCATTGTAACTGCCAACGGATGCAGCCGCAGGTGCTTTAAAGCTAGATGTACCAGCAACTACACCATCAGGACGTTGAACGATGGTTTCTAGTACCCGTCTTCTGTTATTATCAATACCAAATAGACGCACATATTCACCGCTATGGTCTCGCAAACAGGATTCTATAGCAGAAACAGCCTCACCTAAAGACCGGGCTGCAATGGCTTGACAACTCTGCCAAGAACCTGTACGGAAACGTCTTTGGTCTACGTGTTCTGTGCCAATTTTAAATCCTTGTTCTAGTAAATAACGTAATTGATCTACTGTTTCTGCACCTAAGTTATAGCTGGCCACGTCACTGCTCCTTTCTAACTCTTCAATTTCAATGCTTGTATAAGATTTATCTGCTGCAAGATTAAGTTCATCCCGAATGGGTGCAATACACTTGCTATCCGCAGCACAGTGATAACCAGCCCGCAAAGCCTGATTAATTCCGACTACATGGTGAGCAAATTCTTGATCCTGCACTTGAACATCTGGTAATCTATCCGCTTGCTGTTGGGTAGTAATTATTGACCCAGAAGCTACGTATTTACCCGGTGGAATTTCCACGTCTTGTATTAAGGCGTGCATCATAACAATGCACCCCGCACCCACTCTGGCATTAAATACCGTTGAACGAAAGCCAATAAAACAACTATCGCCAACGTAAGCAGGTCCATGAATTAGCGCCATGTGCGTAATGGAAGCACTTTTGCCAATCCATACTGAGTATTTCTGGCCATCATCACCAATAACTCGGCCTTGCTCCAACCCATGAATAACTACACCATCTTGAATATTAGTATTTTCACTAACACAAAACGGTGTACCTTCATCTGCTCTAATGGAAGTTCCCGGAGCAATTATGACATTTGCACCTATATTGACATCACCAATTAGGTTACAAGAAGAGTGTACAAATGCAGTTTTATCAATATTGGGTTCGGCTAAACTCCTTGACCACGGGGTTGGGGGTGCCGCCGTGCTGCGGACTACCATTGCGAGATTCCTCCTGAAATAAGCTTTTTGTCAGTTGT
>JBJUHT010000303.1:0-31666 GCA_046070105.1 Dolichospermum sp. | reverse complement strand
TCCATATTCTCCACCAATACCGATTCCTGTGTTATATATACCAGCATCGGTAATATTAATATTATCCATTGATGCTTGATAGACGTTAGAATCGTGAATGGTCGCCCCAGTCAGGTTGGCGTTGTTGAGATTGGCTTGTTTTAGGTTAACATTGGTAACAAAAGCTGATGTTAAATTAGCACCTGCTAAATTTGCTCCCGTCAAGTCAGCGCCTTCTAAGTTAGCATTTGTCAGATTAGCACCCCGAAGATTTGCACCTCGTAAGTCAGCACCAATCAAATGAGCGCCGCTAAGATTGACTCCTGATAGGTTACACTGAATACATTCTCTAGTTGACAAAAGTTTCTGTAAATCTTGTTTGCTTCCAGCTTGGACTGAATTAGCTAGAAACAGGGGAGTTATCAAGGCCATAGCGGCTAAGAGTTGAAGTTTCATAAAGTTTCCCCTTTATAATGGAGTTATGTCCGTTCTTGTCCTCACGCCATTATTGTCTCACTAATTGGCTGGAAAATGTTGATTTAAATCACAAGCTTGATATTTTTTCACAAATGGGCAAAATCTGGGGTTAGGATATAGAAGATAATTAACCGCAGATAAACGCAGATAAACGCAGATAAGTGGTCAAGACTAGGAAGTTATGGATTACTATGAGACATTGGGTAAAAATTAAATGTGCGTAAATAGCAAACCTTTGTGGAGAGAACTAATCAATTGTTCCCACAATGTTGTTTACGAGATGTCTATTCAGTAAATACCGAATTTATTATCTTTCTTCACTGATCACTACTTTACCTCGAAAGACAAAGTAATTGTAGATGTTATAAAACAACATAATCGGAATTAAAAACCCAATAAATGTGATCATAAATACCATTGAACTGGCAGAAGAAGCGGCTTGATAAATGGTAATGGTGGGGGGGATGATGTAGGGAAAGGCAATAAATCCTAAACCAATAAATGTCAGCAAAAATATTAAAGCTGTGTAAATAAATGAGGGAAGTTCATCCTTGCGGTTTAGGCTTTGCAACAACAAAAAAATCAATAGTATACCCAAGAAAGGAATTATGGCAAAGATATAAACTTCTGGTTGATGAAATAGCCTATCTCTAGCATTTTCATAGACAATTGGTGTACTGATTGTAATTAAAATTGCCCCAATAAAAGTTGTCCAAGCTGCTAATTTCGCAGTGCGAAAGTGAGTTTCCTGTAATGTACCTTCAGTTTTGAGAATCAGGTAAGTTGAACCAATCAATACATAACCTTGTACAAGTGTCAATGCTGTTAATAATGATTGCCAACTTAACCAATCCCACATTCCACCAATAAAATGGCCAGATAGATCAACTTTGATTCCTGCTAATACACCACCTAATGTAAATCCTTGAAATAAAGAAGCAATAAAACTGCCAATTCCAAAGGCAAAATTCCAAAAGCTTTTATTATCAGAATGTTCTCGAAATTCAAACGCAACTGCGCGTAAAATCAACCCCACAACCATGATCATGAGAGGCAAATAAAGGGCATTGAGAATTGTCCCATAAGCTAAAGGAAAAGCCCCAAATAATGCACCAGCCATTAACACTAACCAGGTTTCATTAGCATCCCAAATGTTACCCAGACTGGTCATTAATAGACTGCGACGTTGTTCAGATGAGGAAGTTAAGGAGAGGATACCAACGCCTAAATCAAAGCCATCTAAAAGGACATAAAGGAACAGAAATAGCCCCAGAATTACAAACCAAACTTGTGGTAAAAAGTGCAATAAAGCTTCCATATAATTTGTGGCTATTGTGGTGTTTCTAGAGGACGACTATCAGGAATATGACTTACAGCTTCAGTGGCAATTACTGTTTTAATTTCACGTCCAGGTATTGGTAAATTCAAGTCTGGTCCTTTGCGAATAATGCGGCTACCAAAATACATGGCTGAGACAAATAAAACACTGTAGAGAATAGTAATAACTGTCAGTGAAAATAATACTTCACCTGCTGGTAAATGAGAGGCAGCATCAGTGGTACGAATTTGTCCATATACTGTCCAAGGTTGTCTTCCCACACAGCGAACAATCCAGCCCGATTCAATCGCTAAATAGCCCAAAGGTGCAGCTAAAATCCAAGCCCGTAATAACCATTTTTGCTGATTGATATGATTATAATTCAGTTTACCCCTAAGCCATTTAGTAATACTCCACAGCATTAATCCTACTAAGAAAAAGCCGATTCCTGCCATAATTCTGAAGGAATAAAAAATCAAGGGAATCATTGGTGGACGCTCTTCTGGTTTCCATTCTTTGAGTCCCAATACAGGGTGAGAAAGTTTGGGTTTGAGTTCTAAGATGTAACTTAATCCATGGGGAATGGAAATTTCTAAATCATTTTTTTCGGCTTTTTTATTAGGAATTGCTAATAGATTCCATTGGGCAGATTTACCAGCGGGTATTGTTTCCCATTGGGCTTCTATTGCCGCTAATTTAGTTGGTTGATAGTGATAGACTTGATCACCACTAGCATGACCAATGTAGACCTGTAAAGGAGTAACAAAAATAGACATTGCTAAAACTATTTTTAATGATTTGCTAAAAAATTCTTGATGGCGATTATTAAGAATATACCAAGCACTAATACCACCAATGACAAATAAAGAAGTCTCCAAAGTTGCTAAGAACATATGGAGAACACTATTCACCATGAAGGGATTTAAAATTGCTTGAAAATAGTCATCAACAATAAACTTACCATTCACCATTTCTCCACCCGCAGGAGTCTGAAACCAGGAATTAGCAACTAAAATCCAGAATGTGGAAAGATTTGCCCCAAAAGCTACGAGAATGGTCGCTAAATAGTGAATTACGGGGGGAACTCGTTCCCAACCAAACATCATAATTCCTAGAAAAGAAGCTTCTAGCATAAATGCCATTGACCCTTCAAATCCCAGGATACTACCTAAGAAATCCCCCACGGCTTCCGATAATGGTGCCCAGTTAGTCCCAAACTGAAAACCCATTGGTAAACCTGATGCAACTCCGATACCAAAGTTTAGTAAATACAGTTTTGACCAGAAACGAGCATGATGATAATAGGTGGGATTTTTGGTTTTTAACCATAGTCCTTCTACGACAATTAAGTAGATAGACATACCTGTGGTCAGGACAGGCCAAATCATGTGAAAAATTGCTGTAAATGCAAATTGCAATCGTGATAAAGCTAGGGTATTAGATAAAATTTCCATACTCTTTGAAGGATTTACGCAAGGCAGTTAAATATGTATTTATCATATACGATGATATTGGTTTATAGAGTATTACTTCCAAAATTTTTAACCTTTGAAAGGTTCGACAATAGGTGGTTTAAGGTTTGACAATAGGTCGTTTAATGATTTTTCTATTTCCGCGTAATTAAGTACAATTAATGTTATTAATTGTTGGCTAGTCATCCGTACAAGGCGAATAATTCAATTGATGTCAATAGCTATTGCAATTTTTTACTATTTATGTGATAATGATTATAATTATCATATAAATGCAGTGCGGCTTCCTGCCGTCCTTATTGTTGCAGTTTTTACCGTGCCATGTAAAATACTGTAAGTTTTACATTGGTCAAGTTTTTAGTTATACAAGTGTTGAGGTCAAGAATGTCTACTAATTTAGTTGTGAAACTGGGAATTCAAATTATTGCGTCTAGTCTGACTATGACCTTGGGAATATGGGGTGGAAATTGCAAAGTTACAGCAGTAGAAATTCCCCAATATAAAGAAAAGGTCTCAAATAAAATTACTCAAAATACATCAGCAGATACTAAAGAAAAAGAAGCTGATATTGAAATAAATATCATTGGAGAACTATTAAATGAACCTGTTTTTTCACCTTTTCGTCAGGAAGGAACAGTGAAAGATTCTACCCGACCAATTTATGTAATTACGGGTGAAGAAATGGAAGCGCAAGGTGCGAGAACTGTAAGAGAAGCACTTAAATTTCTGCCTGGTATATTAGGTGATGGCACTGTAGGAACAGAAGTTAATGCTTTAAGTGGTCAATTTATTCGTGGTTCTAATACTGGCCAAGTATTAATATTACTTGATGGTAGACCAATTAATAATGCGGGAAGTGGTGGTTTTGATCTTTCCGAATTTACAACTAATAATATTCAAAGAATTGAAGTATTACCAGGAGGAGGTTCAACTCTTTATGGTTCTGATGCAATTGGAGGAGTAATTAATATTATCACCCGTCGTCCTACAGAGAAAATTACCACAGAGGCAAAAGTCAATATTGGTGCTTATGGACTTAACCAACAGAGTATTCAAAATAGCGGTAAAAAGGGTGATATTTCTTGGGTTGTAGGTTACAACCGTACCCAAGCAGAAAATAATTATCCTTTTTCTATTCCTGAAGCTAATTTTTCAGGAACTAGAAAGAACAATGATGCCCTTTACAACAATTTTAACATCAAATTAGAAGCAGATTTAGGAAAACGAAATACTCTCAGTTTCTCGACTTTATACTTAAATAAAGAACAAGGAGTACCGGGAGGAGTGCCAATTCCTTTTCCAGTCAATGGACAAGGTTTTTTTAATTCACTTACAGATAAAAATCGCAAATACACAGATCAAGTTTTGACTGACTTAACCTGGAATTCAAAATTAGGAGGTGGAGATGATTCTTTATTAACAGCAAAAGTTTATGGTGATTTTTTAAACACTCGTTTTGATCCTAGTGGTTCAGTTTCATCTCAAAATCGCTTTCAAACTAACCAAAGTTCCTACGGAATTCAAACTACACATAGTTGGAATTTTGCTAAAAATCAAAGTTTAGTTTATGGCTTTGACTATCGAAATGTCAATGTTAGGAATACTTCTTTTAGTTATTCTACAAATAAAGAAACATTAAATTATGACAATGACATTAATCAAGGAGCATTATTTACCAAATATGAAGTAGTATTAATCCCTAATTTGACCGTAAATGTAGGATTACGTCAAGACTTTAGCAGCTTAGTAAATGGTTCTGTTACATCACCATCTGTAGGTACAAAATTTACTGTCTCTGATTCAACTACCTTAAGAGCAAATTACATTCAGAATTTCCGAGTTCCTACTATTGCTAATTTATTTAATGTCAATCCTAGTAATATTGGCAACCCAGAACTTAAACCAGAAAGAGGTGATAGTTTTGATATTGGTATTGACCAAAAACTTGGTAATATTGGTTTAGCAAGATTAACCTTTTTCAAAAATAATGTATCGGATACAATTGCCTTTAAGAGACTGACACCACCCGTAAATGGTAATACGGGAACTTGGGAAAATATCGGGCTAGTGGAAACTACGGGAATTGAGGCCACTTTGAATTTACAAGTTGCTAAAAATATTTATACTTTTGTTAATTACACTGCCAATGATCCGCGCATTTTTAAGAGTTCTAACGCGGCAGAAATTAACAAAGAATTGCGTTTTGCTGGTGCCGATAAATTAAATTTGGGAGTTTCTTATGAAACTCCCCAAGGTTTGTATTTGGGTTTATTAATGAATTCCTTAAATGGATATCCAACTAATAATACAAATACAGAATTTTTATCTGGTTATACCACTTTTGATTTTAAACTGCTTGTACCTTTAAGTGATAAACTGGTAGTTACAGGTAGTGTGGAAAATCTTTTTAATCAGCGTTATCAGTTGTTTCCTGGTTTTCCTGACGGTGGCAGAGGTTTTCAAATTGGTTTGAGTTCTACGTTTTAAGACAAGGAGAGTTTTTTATGGCTGATTTTAATTGTTGGGTAACACCAGTAAATGAAAAAATAATTGAAGCGACTGGGAATAATTGGCAAATTGAATATGAGTTTTTTGATTGTCAAGGTGATGTTCTTGCTTGTTTAGCTTATACTTTATTTCAGCAAAATTGGCATCAAGTTGGTTTGGGACATTTGGAACAAGGTAGTGTTTTGGAACTGGAGTTTCACGAAGCACCTAAAAAGTGTGTTCTCTATGATGGATATTTAACTGTTATTACTAGAGATTGGCATTTTCACTTATGTATTGAGGAAACGCTAGGTGGTCCTAATGCTGAAACTTCTATCGAAGTAAGACAGCAACGTTTGATTAGTAAGGGTGCATTTTATAGACGGATAAATCCCCAAGGAGAACCCAGAAGTTGGGGTATTCAACTTTGGAATGGTGCTGGTGAAAAGGCTATGACAATATTTTTACCTAATCCCTATGTAGAAGATGAAAATTTACTTCCTGAAGGCAAGGCTGATTTTACAAAGTTAGTTTTTTATCAGGAACTTAGAGATATTTATGTATTAGGTAAAAACCCCATTCCTTTTTCTAAAAATCCTCTCAAATGTGGCTATATTGCAGTTTGTACTTCTGGTCGTTGTTATCCTTCTCGAAAATGGCAACCTACTTTTGATGCTTTAAAAGCTGCTGTTGAGAAAGCGGGATTAGATTTGGAAGTGAGAACAAGTGGTTGTTTACAAGTTTGTAAGTTAGGGCCTGTTGTTTATCATTCTACTGATAAAACTTGGTACAGTCGTGTTAAGCCGGAAGTTGCAGAAAGAATTGTACAGGAACATTTACTTGAGGGGAATAAGGTTGTTGAATATATATATCCTTAGTTGGTGTTTTTCTGGGGTCATTTTTTCACACACAGGCACAAAGGGGCAAAGGGAATTAACAATAATATCGAAGATGATTTCTCAAAAGTATAAGGGGATTATTTTTCTATGTCAGTTGTTTTTAGTTGCTATCTTGGTTGTTTCTTGTCAAGGTTCTGAGAATAGTCTGATTGTTAATTCTCCTAACAATGCCTGTGTTCAAAATTATGATTCCAATGTTGATTATTTTCCCAATAAGGTTAAGGTCACTCATGCAAAAGGCTTTGCAGTTGAATATTATAAAAACTACAAAGTCGTAACGATTAAAAATCCTTGGAAAGACGCTAAAACAAGTTTAAAGTATGTTTTAGTTCAATGCGGTACACCAATACCACCAGGGTTTGAGAAATCCCAAGTATTTACTACTCCTGTAAATTCTGTGGTTTCTCTCTCTACCACTCATTTACCACATTTTTCTAAGTTAAATGTTGTTGATAAGTTAATCGCTATTAGTGATATCAAACAAGTAACTATACCAGATTTTATTGACAAAATTAAGGCTGGTAAGTTGGTATCTGTTGGGAATAATTCTACTGTGAATGTGGAGAAAATTTTAGAACTTAATCCTGAATTAATTACCACGTTTGGCACTGGAAATCAACAAACTGATAGTTTTCCTAAGTTACTAGAAGCTGGTTTGAAAGTGGCAATCAATTCTGAGTATATGGAGGATACACCATTGGGAAGAAGTGAATGGTTGAAGTTTACTGCTTTATTTTTTAACAAGGAAAAAGAGTCGGAAAAAATCTTTGCTACAATTGCTAAGAAATACGAAGATATCGCTGTTAAAGCCAGAAGGGTTAAAAATCGTCCAACTGTGTTTGTAGGCTTCAATTTTAAGGGAACTTGGTACACGCCAGGTGGTAATAGTTATGTAGCCAAATATCTCGCTGACGCAGGTGCAAATTATCTCTGGAGTCAAGATCAATCTTCTGGTAGTTTACCTATATCTTTTGAAACTGTTTTTGAACGTGCTGTTAATGCTGATTATTGGTTGAATCTTAGACAATCTTGGCAAACTTTAAAAGATGTGATTACGGAAGATAATCGCTATGGTGATTATAAGGCTTTCAAAATAGGAAACCTTTATAATAATAATGCTCGTGTTAATGCTAATGGTGGTAATGATTACTGGCAAGGTGGAATTAGTAATCCAGATGTAGTTTTATCGGATTTGATCAAAATATTTCATCCTGAAATATTAAAAAATCATCAGTTTTTTTATTACCGGAAACTTAGTCAATAATGTCAATTACAAAACCTCAACTATCAAATTCTTTATTACACCAAAAACCTGCAACTCGAATCAAGGCTCTAGTTTTTTCAATTTTACTGTTAGGTTTGGTTTTGGCATTTTTACTAGATTTAGCCTTAGGTGCTGTGGATATTCCTATTAATCAGGTAATTACAATTTTACTCGGACAAGAAGCAGAAAAAACAACATGGACAAGTATTATTTTCAAGTTTCGTTTACCTAAAGCCTTAACTGCAATTTTAGCTGGTGCAGCTTTAGGTGTCAGTGGTTTACAAATGCAAACTCTATTTAAAAATCCTTTAGCTGGACCGTTTGTATTAGGAATAAGTTCCGGCGCTAGTTTAGGAGTAGCGTTAGTTTTGTTGACAGCAAGTGTGACTGCACCAACATTATTAAATGATTTAGGAATAATTGGTGATTTTAGTTTAGTTACCGCTGCAAGTTTTGGTGCAGCATCAGTATTAGGGTTAATGTTAGTTGTTTCTCGTCGTGTACAAGATACAATGACACTGTTGATTTTAGGTTTATTATTTGGATATGCAACAAGTGCAATGGTAAGTATTTTATTGCAATTTAGCTCAAAAGAACGGATTCAAAGTTATATAATGTGGACTTTTGGTAGTTTTACAGGGGTAACTTGGCAACAATTAGCTATTTTAACTCCAGTTATTGGTGTAGGGTTATTAATTGCCGTGCTGCAATCAAAATCTTTAAATGCACTTCTATTAGGTGAATCTTATGCACGCAGTTTAGGGTTAACAGTAGAAAAAACCAGATTTTCTGTAATTAGCAGTGCTGCTATATTAGCAGGAGCGATTACTGCTTTTTGTGGACCAATAGCATTTTTAGGTGTAGCAATTCCTCACCTTTGTCGTAGTCTTTTTAATACTTCAGACCATCGCATATTAATTCCTAGTGTTATCATTATGGGAGCAATTTTAGCTTTATTTGCTGATTTGGTTTCCCAAATTCTGATAAATCAAATGGTTTTACCTTTAAATGCTATTACTGCTTTGATAGGAACTCCTGTTGTTACTTGGGTAATTCTACAACGTAACTCTAGAAAATCTTTTCCGTCATGAGTAACTCAATTCTGACAACTCACAATTTGACTATTGGTTATAAGACTTCCCAAAAAACTATTCGCAATGTTGCATCTAATATTTGTGTATCTTTGCAAACTGGAGAATTAGTTTGTCTACTTGGTCCTAATGGTGCTGGTAAGTCTACTTTATTAAGAACTCTGGCGGGAATGCAACCACCAATTGCCGGAGAAGTTAAACTTTTAGAAGATAATATTTATCAGTTACCACCACAACAATTAGCCAAACGTTTAAGTTTAGTATTGACTGAAAAAATTGATGTGCGAATGTTATCGGCTTATAGTTTGGTGACTATGGGAAGATATCCTTATACTGACTGGTGGGGAAGGTTATCATCTGAAGATGAAAATATTATTAATTGGGCAATAAAATCAGTGGGAGCAGTAAATTTAGCCCAACGTAATGTTAGTGAATTAAGTGATGGTGAACGACAGAAAATTATGATTGCTCGCGCTTTGGCTCAGTCACCTATTGTTATGTTATTGGATGAACCAACAGCTTTTTTAGATTTACCACGTCGGGTAGAAATTATGCAATTGTTACGTCAATTAGCCAGGGATACAAATCAAGCAATTCTCCTTTCTACCCATGATTTGGATTTAGCTTTACGTCTTGCTGATAAAATTTGGCTGTTAGGAAATAATGGTATTCTACAGGTTGGCGCACCGGAAGATTTGATATTAAATGGTATATTTACTGATACTTTCCGCAGTGAAGGTGTGGAATTTGATGTCTTTTCTGGGGAATTTCATCTGCATACACCATACAAGACGGAAGTTAAGTTAATAGGTGAGGGTGTTGCTGCTATTTGGACAATTCGCGCTTTAAAAAGAGTTGGATTTATAGTTCTACAAGGTGGTAAGTCTACACAAATCACAGTAAAAGTTATTTCTAAATCTGAACAAGTTTTTTGGCAAATTAGCAATAATCAGACTGTATCTACGCACTATTCGGTGTATGAAGTAATTAAATTTTTGAACATCATCAGATAAATCATGAATGGGAGATGTAAATCTCCCACTTCTTTAACAAATTGTCTTTTGATTAAACAAGATAACTGGTATTTGGTACAATGGGAAATATTGCATATTCATACCAAGCTGTCCAGATAAAACTCCGAATCCAGCGTTGACGTTTTTCCGAACTTAATTCATACTCAAATGTACCAGAAGATTGATCAATGGATGATAGATGAGAGTTACAACCACAGCCATGTTGATAGGTAAAACCGTATTTGGAGGCGATACTTTGTACTTTCATTTGCATAGCAAATACCTTACCTGCGTGTAGGATAGCATCCCAAGGACGTTTATGTTCTATATCTCGTTGATCAAATCTTAAAGCTCTTTCCTCAAATACATGATCTCGATAAATTGGCGCTAAATGGACATGATAAAAACTGGCTGGTAAATCATAACCAAATTCCTGGAAAAGTTCTAGTCCAATACGCGCTACTTTGATTTCGTCACTGTATTCACAACCTTTTGATTCCAAATTACTTAAAACTTCTCCAAAGTTTGGATAATTATGAACCATAAAGTCATGACCATAAAATTCTAGGGTTTCCCGTGCCATTTGCCCAAATAGCTCAGAAAATGAGGGTTTTAAATGAAGTAATTGGGGACGTTCATTAAACAAGTCAACATCACCATATTGCAGTTTATATTGAAACAACTGCGCCATTTCTACATAGATTTTTGGGTCACTGAGTTTAACATTTGCCCTACCTTTAGCAATATCTTGCCACACAGAAGGTAGTTGAGAAAGGGTCACGGCATTTTCACCAACAATGACTGCAATAGTAGGGACTTCTTGAAGCTGCATATCCAATTTCCACAGAGATTTTAATTAACTAATTTACCATAATCCTCTTTTTGGTTTATTAATAGAATTTAAAAATGTTTAACAGACTGTCTTTTGACATTCCACTTCTAAGCTGTTGTGTATTTAATTTGTATAAGTCTGGCGGGCAAGATGCCCACCCCACAAGATTTAACCATTTTAGGATTATACAATCCAGGTGCGTAACAGCTTAATTAGGTTGGTTTGACGCAAAAAAGCCAACATTTTTAGAACTTTGTTGGGTCGCGCTGTCGCTTAACCCAACCTACAATGTATTCACAAAAATATATTACGGTTAACTACATTTTCAAATATCTTTTAATATCCGTTGTCGGACTCGTTCTATAATTATTCTCTCTTCAGGAGATAGCTCATTAAACAACATTTTATATATTAATGGTACACCCAATTCTAATTCTTCTAAAATTGTCCTTTGGCTAAATACATCTTCTGGTTTTCCTTCTAACATCAATTGTCCTTTATCCATAACAAAAACCCAATCTGCCCAGCGATAGACTAAATCTAAATCGTGGGTGGCCATTAATAAAGTATGACCATGTTGATGAATTTTTTGGAGGGTTTTCATCAGATTACGAGTATGTTTAATATCTAAATATGCCGTTGGTTCATCTAATATTAAAAGTTGCGGTTTTAGTACCATAATATCAGCAATTGAAACTCTTTTTTTCTGCCCTAAACTCAGATGATGTACTGGTGTTTCTGCTAAATTAGTTAATTCAAATTCACGTAATATCTGTTCTACTTGCTGTTGAATTTCTGCTGTGGGTAAACCTAAATTACATAAACCATAAGATATATCTTCTTCAACTGTAGAAGCTACTAATTGTTGTTCAGGATCTTGAAATACTAAACCGACTTTTTGCCTAATTTGACTGAGATAATGCCGATTATAAATTAATGGTTGACCACACCATTTCACGATTCCAGAATTTGGTTTATATAGTCCATTAGCTAATAAAAATAACGTTGTTTTACCACAGCCATTTTGACCAATTAAGGCACAATTTTTTCCAGAAGGAATCCTCATCGTTAAACCATTTAAAGCTGGTTGCTGTAACCTTCCTGAACCGGGATAAGTGTAATATACCTGCTCAAATTCGAGTAAATATTCCTGCATTTTGGTAAGTTTCTAATCCTATTAATATTACACAACCACAAATTGATTCTATGATATATCGTGGAGATAAACGATAACGACGGGGATACCAAAATCGCAATTCTCCTGCAAAACCTCTGGCTTGTAATCCTAGAGAAAATTGACTATATTGTTGTAAAGTTCGCTGTAATAATTGTCCTATTAAGATGGCTAAACTTTTCATGCTAGTATGCCAATTAATGTATCCTGCGCGAGAATTTTGTGCTGTCCATAATTCATTGGCTGTTTTTAGCAAAATGAAAATAAACCGATACATTAGTAATAATAAATCAGTTAAAAGCACTGGAAATTTCAACCAACGTAGAGTTTGTAAAATTTCTGTAAATGGGACAGTTAACATGAGAAAATATAGGCAAGAAACAGAGGCTAATGCTCTCGTTAAAATTCCCCATGCTTGAATGCTGCCACTCCGACTAATATAAATATAGAAGTTTCCAAAATTCAACCCGTAAAATGAATCTAATTTGACAATTTCTAGATGAGAAATTGCAACTCCATTGACCATTAGTGCTGGTAAACTTGTCAAACAAAAAATTATGGTGAATATTAACAAGCGCCAATAAATTCCAGCGGGAATTTTGGCATAAATTACCGTCCAAACACTCATCCAAATTACTATCAAAATTTGCACTAAAGAATGACTAAAAAGAGCAATAATTAGAGTGGTAAATGCAAAAATTAGTTTATGTTCTGGTGGTAATCTTCGCAGTTGATTAGTATAAGCTAGGGTGTCTAATTTCAAAGTCATGCTTAACTTCTTTTTCTTTTTGAACGTTCCTTATATACACCAATTGCGTAACCAATTATTCCCGCACCTAAAGCCGCTTGAGAAGCAAATAATAAACTGGCTATTTCCCCACTAGCTGGTGTAAATGGTGATTGAAACCAAGGTTTATATTCAGGTTGTATTTCTGTAATAGCGGCTTTAGCTTTATCGTCAGAACCGCCAAATTCACCACCACGCACAAATATTAATGGTGCAACTCCTAATGCTAAAACAGCTAATATTAAAAACCAATTATTTAAGCTTTTATTAGATTGATTCATTACCGTGATTTCTTCCCTTGATTAATTGCAAAAGTTCCAATTCTTGAGGATTATAAGATTGTAACCAATTCCAAACTAAGACAGTTAGTAATCCTTCACTAATTGCTAAGGGTATTTGAGTAAGGGCAAAAATTCCCGCGAATTTGGCAAATGAAGCGATAAATCCACCCATTGGTGCAGGAAAAGCCAAAGCAAGTTGCATAGAAGTGATAATATAGGTGAGTAAATCTGCTAAAGTTGCTGCTAAAAAGATGGCGATTTTCTGTTTACTACTCAGCCGCATTGTGGTATTATATATCCAGTAAGCTGCATAGGGTCCAGCGATTGCCATGGAAAAAGCATTTGCTCCCAAAGTAGTCAAACCACCATGGGCTAGTAACAAAGCCTGAAACAACAATACTAAGCTACCCAAAACTGTCATAGTCAGCGGTCCAAATAACACTGCACCTAATCCCGTTCCTGTGGGGTGAGAACAGCTACCAGTAACAGAAGGAATTTTCAACGCTGACAGGACAAAGGTAAAAGCACCTGCTAAACCTAATAAGAGTTTCAGTTCTGGGTTAGCTTGGGTAATGCGAGTTAGACTACGCAATCCTAAAATGAAAAATGGTAATGTGACAACCCACCAAAAAATTGCCCACTGCACTGGTAAAAAACCTTCCATAATGTGCATTGCGTAGGCAGGTTTGGGGAAACCAACTACCAAGTAAAAACTAATAACAGCCATTAGGGTGAGACTAACTAATGCCTGTTTTTTTCTGGACATAATCTGTACCTCGCAGATTCATATAAGCTTAATTATATCGGTGGGCATTCTGACTTACCATGTTTCGGCTCACAGTTGCGGGACAGTGCCGGACTTGCACCAGACTTTCCCCCTTACGTCCAATAGTGCAGCGAGGTGTTAGCCATTGACTGCTCCCCATCAGAACCGATGGTAACAACTATATCATTATTCCCAATAGAACTTAATTCTCAATACAACTTAGACAAAATCCGGGCGCTTTGTCACCCCAAATTTTCATCGCCAGGGTGCAAGATATAAGATAAGTTTTATAGAGTGGAAAATTAAAAAAATGTCTAACAACCGTTCTGGAATTTTTATTGGCGGTTTGATGATAGGGGCTGCTATCGGTACTTTAGCCGGTTTGCTGGTTGCTCCCCGCACAGGCCGCGAAACGCGTAAACTTCTCAAAAAATCCGCTCATGCTATCCCCGAATTAGCTGAGGATATTTCTACCAGTGTACAAATTCAGGCAGATCGTATTTCTACTAGCACTCTGCAAAACTGGGATGAAACTGTAGATAGACTGCGGGAAGCGATCGCTGTGGGCATAGATGCTACTGGGCGCGAAATCCAAGGTTTAAATCAGAAGAATACTGTTAATGTCAGCAGCATCGCAGACGACACCGATAATTTGACTCAAAAACTAGAACGTTTATAAATTGAGATAACAGTGATTGATCCTTTATTTTGGTTGGGACTATCTATCCTCTTGGTTGCTGCTAGTCTCACGGCTGTTCTGGTGGCATCTATACCCGCTTTACAGGAGTTAGCCCGTGCCGCCCGCAGTGCCGAAAAATTCTTTGATACTCTTTCACGGGAGTTACCACCTACTCTTAATGCTATCCGCAACACCAGCTTAGAAATAACAGACTTAACTGATGATGTTAGTGAAGGTGTAAAAAGCGCTGGTCAAGTTGTCAAACAATTTGACCAAAGCCTAAATAGTGCTAAAAAACAAGCAGAAAATATTCAAGTCACCACTCGTAGTGTTTTAATTGGTATTAAAGCTGCTTTGATAAGTTTTAATCGGAAAAAACCTGCTAAAAGAAGTGCTAGAACCCTAACTAATCAATGATCAATTACCAATAACCCAATAACATGACAGTTATCTCCAGTCTCTAATTTTTCTATCAGGTTTTGTTGATCTATCTAACTAATATTAGAGTAAAGTAAAGAAGTGTAAAGAAGTATCACTTTTACGTTACTCTTGACAAAGCACTTGTTACATTATCCTGTTAATAATAGTATAAAAAAGTTCATGCACCTGTGTTCTTGGCGACGAATCTTAGTATCAATTGCCCTATTTTGCTTTGCTGGATCAATTTGGGCAATTAATTCTCCTTCAGCCCTAGCTTATGAAAATCCCGATTTATTACCGGGCTTTGTCACACCAGTAGTAGATTTAGCAAAAACTCTCCCTGACCCCCAAGAAGAAAAATTAGTTAAAGAATTAGACCAGTTTGAAGCTGATACTGGTTGGAAATTGCGCGTTTTAACCCAGTATGACCGCACCCCAGGTAGAGCAGTAATTAAATATTGGGGATTAGATGATAAAAGTATTCTCCTAGTCGCGGATGCCCGTGGTGGTAATATTCTTAGCTTTAGCGTAGGTGATGCAGTTTATCAATTCCTACCCCGCACCTTCTGGATTGAACTACAAACCCGCTTTGGTAACTTATACTTTGTCCGTGAACAAGGAGAAGATCAAGCCATTCTCCAGTCCTTAGATTCAGTCAAAGGTTGCTTACTTAAAGGCGGTTGTAATGTAGTTCCTGGACTCCCTAGAGAACAATGGATACTCACTCTTGTCACCTCCGCTGTTGGTGGAATTATTTGCGGTTTTGCCGCTCAACCCCGCAACGATAAACAAATACTGGCTTGGCAATGGGCATTAATTTTTTCACCTTTATGGGGAATGTTATTTATTGCCTTCGGTATCGCTCCAGTTATTACCCGTACCAGTGACTGGTTGCCTCTAGTTCGTAATATTTCTGCTTTTGCTATTGGCGCTTTAGTGGCTTATTTATCCCCTGTTTTTAGTCGGCCTTCTTCGGGGGCTGAATCTTAGAGGATGTTTTAAAAGTTGACGGCGATTATAAATCGCTACTACATACATAAAGTCCACTTAATTGGACTTAAAAATTGAAGTGTGGAAAGTTCAGATATAGCAATTCTAAATTAATCGCACATTCCGCACTTCATAATGTAGTATTTTCGTTTTCAAACATTATTATTAAATAATAGTTAAATCATTAAGTATTAAAACTTGAGATAATTGATGTATTATATGCAAAATTTTAACAAAAATTTTGATGATTCGATTCAAGTTGTACATTGTCATCTATGACACCAAATTTGAGCAGTTAATAACTTTATTCTCAATAGACAAGGGATTTTCTTGGGTAAAACCCAAAGATTATAAAGTTTTATTACAGAATTGAACATTTCAAGTGATACTCATATTACTATATTGACATCTTAGGTTAAGTAATTTTTTCATAAAATAAAGGAGAATTTAATTCGTATTAACATGATGGTAATTACATGACAAATAAATACAAACCTTCATGATTACATCGAGTGTAGCTGATATGGAGACATACTCAAAGCCAGACACAGACTGCTTTTAAGATTTTCGGACAGATATAGATACTTCAATCCAAGACAGCAAGGGATCTAATATGAATGATAGTGTCTTCTTTTTGTACATGTCCAATTTCCTATTGATTGGTGGATTACCAATCATCTTCTTCAAACAGGGACAAAAAAATATTCGGTGGTTACTTACAGCTTTACCTTTTTTTGTTTCTGCTTTGCTTTTGATTGCAGGTTATGTTGGGTTGGTTTCATCTTTCCAATACCAAAGTTATTGGCAAATGCAGACTGATATTATAGCTACTGCATTAGGAATTAGTTCAAATTCTCTTATAGCCTATACCATTGGCACTCACAGAGTACCTCTACATTTATGGCATCAGGATAATGATAAATCAGATCATATTGTGACTTACGGACCATACCAAAAAATACGTCATCCCTTTTACACTTCTTTTATCCTTACTTTAATTGGGACATTCGTCTTTTTTCCTCATATTATCAGCTTACTGATGTCAGTTTATGGAATAGTAGGACTAATAGTGACAGCACACAGAGAAGAGAGAAACTTACAAAAACAAGACACATATTATCGAGAATACATGAAAAAGACAGGGAGATTCATACCAAAATACTTTACATCCAAATCTAAATCAGATATAAACAACATCACTAGTGATGAAATAAGCAACTAATGAAAGACATATATGTAGGACATTTTTCCTATGTTTTGGGTAACTTAGAGCAAACTGTTGAACAAACAATTGAACAGAATAGAACAGTAATTAAAGAACCTGAGAAATTTAGATTCGCAGGGTTTCATAAGCATCACATTTGCTCTGCCAGCACTACTGCTTATGACTTAGCAGTAGCAACAGTTAATCCCATCGCAAAACACTTACATCAAGTTGGAGCAATAATCTACTCAACAGCTTTACCAGTCAATGCCAACATAGGAACAACATTTGAGGAAACAAAAGATATAAAAGACCTCACAGATTTTCCTGGTAGTCATTTGCAAAGTGATTTTGGACTAAATGATGCTTGGGTGATTGGCTTAGATCAACAAGCCTGTACGGGAATGATAGGCTCTTTTAAACTTGCGGCTGCTTTACTTAGAGATACACCTCAATGGAGTCAAATCCTCTGTGTAACATCCGATCGTTTTCCTCAAGGCTCATTATATGAGCAATCATATAGTTTGATTTCTGATGGAGCTTCTGCATTTATTATTTCAACAGAGCCGATACCTGGAGGGTTTCGGTACGTTGAACATCATGCCATCACTAATGGGGGAATGGCAAATACAAATGATGATGCAACCATTGGTAATTTCTTCCCTAACACTATAGATTGCATCACAATGAATGTGAAACGAGCAGGGTTGGAGTTGAAAGATATTAATTGGATGGTAGTCCAAAATATTAATGTCAACGCTTGGAAGATAATTTGTAGTCCTAGCCTTCTTAATTACGATATCACCAGGGTATTTCATCCTTCTTTACCGATGATGGGTCACATGATTAGTGGAGATTGTATTGTCAATACCCAAATGTTAATTGAATCAGGAAAAGTCCAATCTGGAGACTATGTACTTCTATATATGGTTGGTTACGGTCTGACTTGGCAATCAGTTATTCTTCAATACTGTGGATAATTAATCATGAATCTAGCGACTATTGCGAAAATATACGATACTTCAGTTATTGATCACACCAATCCCTATACTGCCGTTGATTGGGCTGATACTGTTGATCCTCAATCTGAATGGTTTATGTCCCCTAAACTTATATCTTTATATGGGACAGAATATTACTCCAATCTTAGTGAAATACAACAGAAAAAACTAAGTTTCTGGGAGGCTGTTAACTTTTTTACTCTAAATATTCATGGTGAGAAAGCCCTAATACAAGGTCTAGCTGCCAGACTTTATCAAGATCATGGCATACCGGAAACAGGTGATATTATTAACAAATACATTCATGTTTTTCTGGCTGAAGAAAACCAACATATGTCTTATTTTGGAGGATTTTGCAACCGATATGCAAAAGGACCATATCCAGATAAAAAAATTGATTTTCCAGCAGATGAATATGCCCCTGGAGAAGATGATTTTTTGTTTTTTGCCAAAGTGCTGATTTTTGAGGAAACTGTAGATGTTTATAATCGGATTATGGCTACGGATATGAACTTAAATCCGATAGCACGGATGATCAATAATATCCATCATCATGAAGAAACCCGTCATCTTATTTTTGGAAGACAAGTTGTAGAAACTTTATTCAAACAGTATTCTCCAGCTTGGTCAGCAGAAACACTGGCAAAAATACAGAAATACATAACCATGTATTTTAGCGTAACTTGGGCTGAATACTATAATCCAGATGTTTACAGAGATGCTGGTTTTGATAAACCTTTTGAAGTTCGTCAAGCAGCTTATAAAAATCCAATTAATCAGAAACATCGTCAAGAAATAAGTTCCAGTTGTATCAGATTTTTTCAGAATATTGGTTTTTTAGAAAAGGCCCCAGTTTTATGAATATTGACGACATCAAAGAAAAGTTACGGGAGTGGATTGCTGAAAAAGGTCAGCGAGAGGCCAACAGTATAAAAGATGAAAGTAACCTGATTAAAGAAGGCATAATTTCATCTTTAGATAGTCTAGAACTGATCATGTTTATTGAAAGTCTTGGAGGTAAAATAGGCAAAATTCGTGCGGGTGTTTTTGAAAATATTAACACTATTTACAACACTTTTTTTGGTGAATAAAATCATGGGTGTACTTGAAAACTATCATTGGTATGATAATGGTTTGTCTGTGATTAGTGGTGATTTACTAGAACTATATCAGGCAATTGATCAGCTATTTATCAGATGGGCAACTACAGAATTTAATGCTAAAGATCATCTTTTTTCTACCTTTATTCAAGCTCAAGAGTTAGAAAAAATAAATTACTTTGACTCTTTTCCACACTTGGTTACTTTTCCCATTTGTCTCTGTCCAGAGGAGGATAATTTAAGAAGATTTATAGAAGGTAAACCCCTATCTTTAGCAGGGGAAATTAATTTGACTGCTACAACTCCTGTCCGCGAAATTTTGACTCCTGCGGCTTGTTATCACATTTATGTGTACTTGCAGAACAAGAATTTTGAGTCACCAGTTTATATGACAACTGTTAATAATTGTTTTCGGAGAGAATCGCATTACAAACCACTCCAGCGGCAATGGAATTTTCATATGCGAGAGATAGTTTGTCTTGGTAATCAAAACGTTGTGGAGCAGTTCCTTGAAAATGCACGGAGGAAACTAAAAAACTTTTTTAAGGCTATAGGATTACCCATAGAATGGGACATAGCAACTGATCCTTTCTTTCAGCCTGAAAGCAATCCCAAATATATTGCCCAAATTGTTGTTCCCACAAAAATAGAAATGATTTTTCAGGATCTTTCTATTGGTTCAACCAACTTTCACCGTGATTATTTTGGGAAAAATTTCTCTATTTCCATGAATGGGGAAACAATTCATTCAGCCTGTGTCGCCTTCGGTCTTGAGCGTTGGGTTTATGCGTTTATTCAGCACTTTGGTGAACAGAAAGAAAACTGGCCTAATCTACATTCATTGATCATATAAAAGTATGTCCATCCTAATTACAGGTGGTAATGGTTATCTGGGAAAATGTCTGACTAAAAAATATCTCAAATTCACTGATGAAAAGCTGATGCTTTTAGTTAGGGCAAAGGATCAGACAGACTTGCAAAATAAAATTGAAACCCTCGACCATGAATTTGGGTTTACTAATGGGAGAATAGCCTATTTTCCCAGCGATCTTAGTGAAGAACAACCATTCACATCGGTTGATTCAAAGTCAGTTAATTCGATTATTCACACAGCGTCCATTACCCGATTTGATGTCAGCCAAGAAGATGCAAATCGAGTGAATTATCAAGGGACAAATAAACTATTACAGTTTGCTGATAATTGCCCAAATATTGAAAAAATAGGCTTATTAAGCACTGTATACAGTTCTGGTTTAATACCCGGGGTAATTAAAGAAGAGCTATTAAGTGATGAGCTAGGCTTTGCCAATTATTATGAATGGTCAAAGTGGGAATCTGAAAAAAGTGCTATTCAAACCTTTGCTCATCTCCCCTGTTTTATCTTTCGTTCTGCTACGATTATTGCTGACGACGATGATGGTAATGTCACTCAGTACAATGTTTTTCACAACACTTTACGGCTGGTTTATCATGGTCTATTAACCTTAATGCCAGGAAACAGTCAAACACCAATTTATTTGGTGTCTGGTGAATTTGTCACTGATGCGATTTTTAAAATTCTTTCTCTTTCTTCAACTAAAACCCAGAGAATTTTTAATATTGCACACTCCCAAGAACTGTCCCCAAACTTAGGTGAAATTATAGAGATAGGATTGGCAGTTTTTAATCAGGATGAGCAGTTTGTAAAGCGGCGAGTTAGCAAACCTAGATATATTAATCTAGAAACTTTTAATATCATGATGCAGCAGATACAATCATTTGGTAGTAGGTCAACACAATTAGCCGCCAGCAGTATGCAACCATTTGCTCAACAGCTTTTTATTACCAAGGACATTAAAAACCAGGAATTAATGGCAATCTTTGATGAATATCCAACTCCTGATATTCAAGGACTGGTTAGAAAAACTTGCCATTTTTTATTAAGAACTAATTGGGGACGAAAGTTTCTGTAATTTACTAAGAGGGAGCACAAATGACTAATGTACAGTTAAATGAAAATGAACTTTGGTTACTCAGCTTTTATCGTCATTCTGAAATTCAGGGAGCAGTATTTTTTGGCAAAGTAGCACAAACTATTCCTGATGGAGAAATTCAATGCGATATAACTAGACATTTTGCGGATGAAAGCCAGCACGCTCGATATTGGACCGATTGTATCACCCAGCTTGGTTCTATGCCTTTAAAGCTGAATAATGGATACCAAGATAAGTATTTTAAAGCTGCTGGTGTTCCCCATTCTCTGATGGAAGTTTTAGCCATAACCCAGGTATTTGAAGTCCGTGCTATTCGACAATATGGACTCCATTTGCAAGCTCAGAATATTCATCCGGTTATAGAAGAAACACTGAAAAAGATCATGCAGGATGAAAAATGGCATCTTAGCTGGGTCGATCAAGCGCTTAAAGATATGGAATCACAATATGGTCAAGAAAATATTGCCACCACAATTAAAAAATATCGGCACGCTGATCAAATAGTGTTTCAAGAAACTATGAGAGAACATGAAGATAGGATTCAGACTGTTATATCATCAATTAATTAAAGGAGTTTAAACATGGTTACTAGAGAAGAGGTAAAGACAATCTTGGCGCAAACTTTAAGTATGTCAGTTGCTGAACTAGCAGATGAAACTCCTTTAGAAGGTGGTGAAATAGAATCTCTTTCCTATGTCGAGATGCTATTAGCTATAGAATCTCATTATGGAATTACTGCCTCAGATAATGAACTGGAAAGTGTGAAAAATATTGGCAATTTGAGCCAACTAATTGTGGAAAAAATATATGCTATTCACCAACAATAAACCCTCATTTAATAAGTCTAAATTCAAAATCTGGAATTTGCTAATCTTGGTTTCTGTACCAACCGTATTACTTCTGTTAGTGTCCGGTTATCAAGTATTAAACTATCAGCAAAAAATCACTAAGAAAGCTCAGGCAGATATTTCAGTAACATCAACAAATGTTATTGCTGCCGATGGTTATCTTGAACCAAAAGGTGAAGTAATTTCCGTTTCACTCCCATTTGGTATGGAGCGGGCACGGATAGAGAAATTGAAGGTGAAACGAGGTGAATGGGTAAAAGCTGGGGATATTATTGCTGTTTTAGATAGCAATGGTTCAATGGCGGCTGCTTTAGAAAACGCCCATTCTCAAGAGCAGATTGCTTCGGCACAGCTAGAGTTAATTAAAGCTGGAGCAAAAAAAGGTGAAATCGCAGCCCAAAAAGCAAAAGTTTTAGAAAATCGCGCTGAACTTAATGGACAAATTGCTACGCAAAAAGCAGAAATAGGTACTTTAGAGGCACAATTAGCAGGTGAACAAAGAACGCAGAATGAAAGTATTGAACGAATTAAAACAGAGTTAAAAAAAGCCCAGAAAGATTGCGATCGCTATCAATCTTTATATGTTAATGGAGCAGTTTCTATTTCTCAAATGGAAAGCTTTTGCTTACTTAAAGATACTAATCAAAAAAGTTTACAAGAAGCAGAGGCTAATTTAAAACGAATTATTGATAGTCGGAAGGAAGAGATTAAAAAAGCTCAAGAAAATCTCCATCGCACTAGAACAACAGTAGCTCGGCAGCTTGAGCAGAGTCAAGCCACATTATCTGCCACGGCTGAAGTCCGTCCTGTTAATGTAGCAATTGCCGCCGCTCAATTAAAAGCAGCGAAAGCATTAGTTAAACAATCTCGTGTTAATTTGGGATTAACCTTTGTGCGTTCACCAATTGATGGTCAAATTTTGGAAATCCACGCCAAACCTGGAGAATTAGCGACTTCGGGAATTGTCGAAGTTGGAGATACTAAAAACATGGTAGCCCTAGCAGAAGTTTATGAGACAGACATTGAGAAAGTCAAGTTGGGACAAAAGGTAGAAATTAAAAGTTCTGCTCTTTCAGAATCTCTACATGGAACTGTGAATGAGATTGGATTTAAAGTAGCTAAAAAAGAAAATTTAAACGATGATCCTGTGATTGCCGCAGATGCTAGAGTCGTCAAAGTTAGAGTACTACTTGATGAAAAAAGTAGTAAAAAATCCCTCAATTTAACTAATCTTAAAGTTGATGTATTGATTAAACACTAAATTTCTAAAAATCTTATGTACAAGTATATACCCCTAGCCTGGATTCAATTAACATATAACAAAACTCGTTTTATTGTTGCTATTGCTGGTATTGCCTTTGCAACATTGTTGATGTTTATGCAACTAGGTTTTCAGGGTGCGCTTTATAAAACGGCAATAGATATCCATGAGAATTTCCTCGCTGATATAGTTCTCACGGGTCCTAGAACTGAAAACCTTTACGATGCTGGTTTACATCAAACATTTACTAAAAGGTATTTAACACAGGCGTTGCAGATTGAAGGAGTTGATTCTGTTGCACCTCTTTACATTGGATTTGGGCATTGGAAAAACCCTTATGGAGATAACAATCACCAAATCCTAATTTTTGGATTTGATCCTGATAAACCTTGTTTTGATTTAACAGAAATTAATCAAAATCGTGATTTGCTCAAGCGTAAAGATATAATCTTTTTTGATCGCCTTTCCAAGCCAGCTTATGGACCGATTGTTGATAAATTTACTCAAGGTCAAGAGATTCTGACTGAAATTAACAATCAACGGGTAAAAGTGAGTGGTTTGTTTAGTATGGGTGGTTCAATTTTTTCCGCAGATGGCATTGCTATTGCTAGTGATTTAAACTTCTCCAAATTGATGAATAGACCTTTATCTAAAGTAAGCACAGGGCTAATAAAAATTAAAAAAGGTGCTGACCCAGACAAGGTGCTGAGATTATTAAAAGCAAAATTTTCTGGAGGTGTTAAAGTGCTGTCAATGAAAAGCTATATGCAACTAGAAAAGAATTACTGGAAAAACGGTTCTCCTATTGGTTCAATCTTTACTATCGGCACAATTATGGGTTTTATTGTCGGCTTGGTTATTGTTTACCAAGTTCTTTATAGTGAAGTCGCAGACAATTTGGAATATTATGCTACATTAAAAGCTATAGGTTATGGTAGTAAATATTTCTTCCAAGTAATTATTCAGCAGTCTATTATCCTTTCTCTTTTAGGATATATCCCAGGATTTCTTTTTTCTGTGCTTCTCTATCATGCTGTTATAATTATTGTCAGATTACCAACTCAAATGGAGTTCGGGCGTGCTGTTATAGTTTTATGCCTAACAACTTTAATGTGTTGTATTGCTGGGATGATAGCAACTAATAAGTTACGAGATGGAGACCCGGCTGATATTTTTTAGGTAAAGAGTAAAGAGTCCGTAACATTCCTGAAAATAGTCATTGTTTATGATATTATGATATAAGGTCATTTAGCATGAATTATTCTCGGTTAAGAAATTCTCTTGGTGCAACTACACCTGGGAAATCCATAGAAGTTGACGGAATTAATCTAACCTATAATGATGAAGGTGAAGGTTTAACTATTATCTGTCTACACGCCATTGGTCATGGGGCTGCTGATTTTCAAAAATTACAAACTAACCTTGTTCACAATTATCGTGTAATTGCCATTGATTTTCCCTCTCATGGGAATTCAGATGATGATTATCAGCCAGTCAGTTTGCAAAGATATACTGATGTATTAACTCTGTTTATAGATCAACTGAAATTAGATCGATTTGTACTTATTGGTAATTCAATTGGTGGGTCAGTTGCTCTTCAATATACTTTTTTATATCCAGAAAGAGTTCAAGGACTAATTCTAGCAAATCCGGGAGGTCTTGATCCTATGGATAGAGTAAAACGCATTTTTACAAGTTTTATGACTAATCTATTTTCTCAAGGGTTAAAACAATCCTGGTGGTACAAAAAAGGATTCAATGATTATTATCGCTATCTTGTTTTGCCAAGTGATCAAGCGAGAGAACAAAGAGAAAAAATCATTGCTTCAGGAGAAGAAATTGCTTTAATTCTGACTCAAGCTTGGCAAAGTTTTAGTAATACAGCATCTGATCTCAGATATATTGCTCCTAGCATCAAATGTCCCGTACTGTTTACTTGGGCGTCTCAGGATAAAATTGTGCAGCTTGGTCGTTGTTTGTCAACTATTAAACAATTTCCAAATATGACTTTAAAACTTTTTTCTTGTGGGCATTCCCCTCATCTAGAAGCACCCGAAGAGTTTGCAATTGCCGTTATCAACTTTCTCGAAGTTTTTGAAAGCCATGCAGCAACAACAACCAATTCTTAAAATTGAAGGTCTTAACTATTACTTTGGCAGCGGTAATCTTCGTCGGCAAGTTTTATCTAATATATCTCTGGAAATTTTACCTGGTGACGTTTTAATTATGACTGGTCCATCAGGATCAGGTAAAACTACTTTACTAACTTTAATAGGTGGATTAAGAAGTGTTACCGAAGGCAGTTTAATGTTTCTGGGACAGGAGATGAATAATGCCAGTCAAGAAATGCAAACTCAAACTCGTCGTTACATAGGTTATATCTTTCAACACTATAACTTGCTGCCATTTTTAACAGCAGAACAGAATGTCCGCATGGCATTAGAACTCCACAATTCTTTTTCTCCATCTCAATTGTTAGAAGCACCAAAGAAAACACTGGCAACAGTCGGTTTGGGAGATTTTTGTGAACATTATCCTCATCATCTATCTGGAGGACAAAAACAGCGGGTGAGTATTGCTAGAGCTTTAGTTTCACGTCCTAGATTGATATTAGCTGATGAACCGACTGCGGCTCTTGATAGTAAATCTGGAAGGGAGGTAGTTAATTTAATGTGTCAACTGGCATACGAGCAAAAATGTGCGATTTTGATTGTTACTCATGACAACCGAATTTTAGATGTTGCTAACCGCAGATTTCATGTCGAGGATGGCTATCTGAGTGAAGAAATAATCTAAATTTTCGACTGTATTGATGTGTACTCTTAATAAATTATTAGAGGTGTTTCTATGGGCAACTACTATGCTGATCAACAGAATTTGGCAGCTAAATATTCAAGTCTTTTGGAACTATTGAGCTTGCGGTCTGCAAATGATCCTGATAAAGTAGCTTACACTTTTCTTGCAGATGGTGAAACGGAAACAGATACATTGACCTACGGGTTACTTGACCAACGAGCGCGAGCAATTGCAGCTAAGTTACAATCTTGCTCTGTTCTAGGCGATCGCGTATTACTAATTTATCCATCTGGTCTAGAATTTATTACTGCTTTTTTCGGATGTTTATATGCAGGAGTCCTAGCAGTGCCGGCATATCCACCCCGACAGAATCATCACTTATCTAGATTAGAGTCAATTGTCTTTAATTCCCAAGCCAAAATTGTCCTGACTACCACATCCGTATTACCTATTATTAACAATAAAACTATTACAAATCAGACACTAAATACGCTGACTTGGTTGGAAACTGATACCATTCCTACTAATTTAGCTTCAGATTGGCAAGAACCAATTATAGACAGAAATAGTCTAGCTTTTCTTCAGTACACTTCTGGTTCAACAGGAATGCCGAAAGGAGTCATGGTTAGTCATAGCAACTTACTCCATAATTTAGAATTGATTTATAGATGTTTTGAATTTAAACCTAACAATCGAGTCTTAGTGTGGTTGCCGCTTTACCATGATATGGGGTTAATTGGTGGAGTGCTACAGCCTCTCTATGCAGGGATTCCTTGTGTACTCATACCCCCAGAAATTTTTATTAGAAAACCATTTTGTTGGCTCCAAGGGATTTCTCGCTACCAAGCTACTACTAGTGGTGGACCAAATTTTGGCTATGAACTTTGTATTCGCAGAACCACTCCTGAGCAAAGAGCAAGTTTGGATTTGAGTAGTTGGGAAGTTGCCTTTATTGGTTCTGAACCTATCCGCGCTAAGACACTAGAGCTATTTTTTGAAACCTTTAAATTTTCTGGTTTCCGTTGGGAGTCTTTTTACCCTTGTTATGGAATGGCTGAAGCCACTTTACTTCTGTCAGGAAGTATAAAATCTCAGCCACCACTTATATATCCTATATCGGCAGAAATACTGCAAAATAATCAAGTTAATTTAGGGACAAAAGATAGTCCGAAAAACTATATTGTTGGTTGTGGACATGGCTGGTTAGACCAAAATATTCTGATTGTTGATCCTGAGTCTTTAACTCCTTGTACACCTAGTCAAGTTGGAGAAATTTGGGTATCTAGTCCTAGTGTTGCTCAGGGTTACTGGAATCAACCACAGGAAACCGGCAAAACATTTCATGCTTATATAGCAAATACAAATGAAGGACCTTTTCTTAGGACAGGTGATCTGGGATTTATTCAAGAAGGCGAATTGTTTGTGACAGGAAGACTTAAAGATTTGATGATATTTTTGGGACGCAATTACTATCCTCAAGATATTGAAACAACTGTAGTAGAAAGCCACCCAGCTTTACGTCCAGATTGTGGATCTGCATTTTCAGTGGAAATTGAGCAGAGGGAAAAACTCGTAATTGTCCAGGAAATAGAGCGTAGTTTTCTGCGGAAACTTAATCCCGAAGAGGTGATTACAGCAATTCGTCGGGCTGTAACTGAGCAATATGGCTTACCTATTCATGCAGTTTTGCTGCTGAAAACAGCAAGTTTACCAAAAACCTCCAGTGGTAAGGTTCAACGGAGTGCTTGTCGAGAAAGGTTTCTCAATCATACTTTGGAAGTTCTCTCACATTGGAAAACCTGATGTTATTAAACTTTCAGGATCGTCTTGAAAGCATAAATACACCGTAAATTTCCCATTATCTGTATGTAATCAACTTTCAGTAACCCCAGGAATAACCTAATGCTCACATCAACAACAACCATTCCAGCAGTGACCAATGAAGTTAAATTAGACCATAACAGTGTCTATTCCGAAATGGCGCTATTAGCAAAAGAAGTCTATGGACCGCAAGCACCTCTCACCCATAAACGTGAGCCACTTACCTATGAAATTGGATATAATCCCGCCTACAGTGAAAATGTCGGTAATGCTGCCTTAGGCCGAGGCTGGGATAAGGTATCGAACTTAGAATTGGGAATCCCAGCTTCGGATGTCGGTTTGTCACTAAATGGATTGCACTATTCCTTTGTCAATGGATTCTATCAGGCTTACAATGACAATGATGTGATTAAATCCACCAACTCCCCCGACATCCCCGAAGCCAACGCTCTGATTCTCAAGGGTATTGTTGGGGGAAAGACTACCCTTGCTGTTGTCTTTCGTGGTACTGATCAGTTAGCTGATGTTACTGACTATGAAGACTTTGTTACTCAGCATTACGCGAAGTTCGCACCGCTAACTAATGCTCTCCAGGAATATGCGACAAAGGGCGGTTTTGAGCAAGTTGTGCTTGATGGACACAGTTTAGGCGCTGCAATGGCGCAAATCTTCGCTCATGACCTCTCTAGCAAATTTCCCGCGCAACAGATCCAGTTATTTACCTTTGGATTACCGGGTGCTGAAAAACTTGCACCAGAAGGGGTGAATCAGATTAATTTTGTAAATACTCATGACATTGTTCCCCAATCGGGATTACTCAGTCAAAATCCCGATGCGACGATTGCTGCGGCAAATATCTTATCTATTAATTCATTTTTGGCAGAAAACATCTTGCAGCTATTGTTTTTTCAAGCACTGGCCTCAGTAGCCTCCACAACAAAGCCAAAATTTTCGTCAGGGACTACGGTTCTTCTCAATACGAGTATTGGGACTTTTCCTTCCTTAAGTGAACATGATCTGGGGGGGGACAAGGGCGGTGAAATCAATCCGGAATTTCCATACATTAACAAGGCCTTTAACCCCGGATATATTAATGAAGTCCGAAAGCTGTCAGACTATGCAGCGGACATAGAGAGTCCGTTTTACTACACACAATTTGCTAAAGCTATCAACGATGGTGTTGCTTACAATGGCACTGTACCGCTTATTAATATCGGTGATGGCAGCTATTATGATATCCAAGATACAAACAACAAAGACAGTGTATTCAGCACCTATGACGGTGACGAGTTCGTCTTGGGTAATCAGGGTGTCAGTAATTCCATTGGATTTAAACCTTCAAAACAACCGGCTACACTTTGGAATACATTTAATAGTCCCACTCGCATTATTGATGGTGGCAGTATTGGGGATAATATTAGCAATGAATTAAATCTCAACCCTGCTTTTGAATGGGTTTTGCCTACTATAAATGACTTAAAAACGGATAGTAATGGACTAAAATACTACTCACTGACGGGGACTAACCAAAGCGGGAAAGTCGCAACTGCCAATCTATATCGTATCAATGTGATCAATGATGTTGGGTTGTTCCAACGAACTCTTGATCCAAGCACTTTAGCAACCCACCTAAATGGTAAAGCAACAACAATACAACAAGCAGCGTCAGGTCAATCAAGTTTGGTGGTAGATGGACTCTCAGAGGTTGCCTATGCAGGAACGGGTATAACCAGTGTTACTAGCAATATTGACCGTGCTAAGATTGTGTTCAGTTCCGATACAACCAATGTTACATCAAGCGGTGTATCAACCCTTATTGTCTCTGATGGTGTGACCACTAACAAATCCGTAACTATAGATACTGGACTAGCCCCTGCATTTATTTACGGTGGTCGTCGTCCTACTACCTTCATTGGACATCTTGCTGGAGCCGATTTCACCGGTGGAGTTGACTCTTCACTTAATACTATTAGTTATAGTGGACAAACACAAGACCTGTTAATCGATCTGACACAAGGAACTGTAACAAATGGATTGACATACGATTCATTTAGCAATGTTTCTTCAGTAATTGCTGGGCAAGGAAATAACTACATTGTTGCTAACAGTGCGGCGAACAAATTTAGTGGTTACAATTTTACTCAAGGTGTCGCTACTGTTGCGAAAACTGCCAAAAATGACATAATTGTCGGTTCAGATAACCTAGATACAATTGACTTATCAACATTTACATCCTCTAGTGTTTCAAAAATACAGACTGATAATAATTTAGTGTTAGGATTAAACCCCAACCGTTCAATTACAGTCCAAGATTACTACGCATCAAATAATCGCGTAAACATTTTATTTTCTGATTCTGCGGAAAACTTTAATAATGCGCTAATTCTACAACCAACGATAAAACTTTCAAAAATTTCCGGTGATATCTTTAACATCTCTAATAGTATTGCTAAATCCAAACTTCAAGTTACTCTAACAGAAAGGAATTCTAATCTTGTCAATGAACTAGGAGTGTTCACTGTTGATGATGCTCAAGGTAACATCAACGGTATTGCACCAGGAGCAGCAGGTTATACCCAAGGGGCTTTAGATCGATCTAAGGTAATTTTCTCTACTATTAGTAATCTTCCTAACGGGTTTAATACTGGTAATTTAACGCGTTTATTAGAATTTAACTCCGGTAATAACCTAAGATTCTTCTTGATTAAAGATGCTACAATTGATAGCATCCAAAATGGAACTACCCCAATCACAAACATCCTTTTCTCTGACCTCTCCTACTCAAAAATTACAGATTTAGGTGCTGATGGTTTCTCCTTGGCTTGGAAAGATGGATCTAATAATAATACTGAATTCAAAGATTTGGTAGTCAACATTAAATCCACCAATGACTTATTACCCTTGGGAACAAATTTGCAAGGAACGCAACAAGGAGAAGTCCTTGATTTACGGGGTATAACTAACAATGTAAAGGCTGATTTTACTGTTAATAGAGAAGCAGCTTTTAATAATTTTGTCGGCTTTTATAAAGTAGCAGATGCAAATGGTGGTATTGATGTTGATGGTAATGGTACTATTGATTTTAGTCCTGGTGACTCAGGTTATGCTCAAGCGGCCATTAAAAATCGTGTAGTGGGAATTGACCTCGAAGTTGATAACCAAGGAACTGCCAGTTTTACAGATAAGATATTGACAGGAAGCAGTATTTTTGCACCGTTTATTCTTACTAATGGTCGAACAGTGGATGAAGTTATAAATGGACAAGTTGATCAAGTTTACTTTGCCTATTTAGGAGCCAATACTGATAAGGTAGATCATATTCGTCTATTAGGAAATAACGTCTTTGGTTTTGAAGATTTAGCAGGTGGGGGAGATAAAGATTACAACGACATTATTGTCAAAGTCAACTTGAGTGTTGTTTAGTAAGTACCTGGGAAAAATTAATTGCACATTTGGGAAAACAAGATAAATATCTCTATCTCTTGTCTGTCCCCGTGGCGTAGCACCTGTCACCTGTCACCTTTCCTCAATATGAAATTTATTTTGCACAACTACTTACCAATTACCTATTCTCTACCCCCCTTGTCTTCCCTGAACGGCGGCGGGGTTTTCTTTCCTGGTTTGCACGCAAGCGCGTACTAACTTCGTTAAAAAAGTCCTTACGTACATAAGGATAATCACTTACCCATAGGTCACGACTAGGAATGTATATATCACTAAATTCTTCAATTGT
>JBJUHT010000302.1:0-2903 GCA_046070105.1 Dolichospermum sp. | reverse complement strand
TTCTAATAAAGCATGACCACCACCAAGTAAAGCTACTATGACCAAGCGGATAGCTTCATGTTTTCCAACGATAGTACGAGCTAAATTTTGTGTTAAAGCGTCAATTTTTTCTCTCATGTAGTACCTGGGGGGGAAATGTAGGAGGTTTATTTCTGAATTTTGACTAAAAACTTGTTTAATAGTTTAGCCTTTTCTACAGTATTCCCAGGTAACAATCTTAATCCAGCATTATAATTCAAAATTTCTTGAGTTGCTAAACCACCAACGCAAGGAGAAAAAATCAAAAAACAGCTTTTTGGAAATGGTTTTACTTTTAAATATATTATTTACTTACAAGTTTTATTATTTATTTCAAAAAGTTCAAAACCATACTCTTCTAAAAAATCTTTCGCAAATGCTATCCAGCTTGAATTAAATCTTGGGTAAAATTCAGGAGTACAAACATAAGCTTCTAAATTTAAACCTGCGTAGTTTTTTGATACAGCGGTTTCTGCTCTTATGAGGTACAAAGTTGAATGATGAAACTCTTGTGGTGCGGGCATCTTGCCCGCTAAATATGTACCTCATAACACCGGGAAGTGCTGTAATTTATAATTGAACCAACTAATAGTAGCTTTTAATTGGTCAATAGCACCTCTAGTGTTACTTCTGATGGCTCTTTCTTCTTCACTTATTGCATTTAATTTGAACTCTACAAAACAAAAATCATTTTCATCAAAAAATACAAAATCGCAACGTTGAGAAGCATTTCTTAAAAGTCCTTTTTTACCATCAATAGGTATAAAACCGACCATTTTAGCATTGCTTATATTAAATAATTTACTATTATCAAATCCACTTTTGACAGTATCAACTCCATTTAATTTAATAATAAATGTGTTATCATCTGAGTTATTATTGATAATAATAAAAGATTGTCCTTGATAGTCTATGATTGAAAATTCTGACCTCATTTCAATTTCCAGAACATCAGAAAAATTATCAAAAGCATTTGCTAGAAGTTCTTTAATATCCTCAAATTTGCTCATTTTCTTTTGAAAGTTTTAGCGTGAATACTGTACAAAGCTTGAAAATCACCACCCAAAATTTCCGAAACCGTATCTAAATAATTTTGTTGAATAGTACCTTTTTCTTGATTAAAAATAGGTTCGCAATAATTAGTATCCTCACTAACAGATTGATTTCCCAAAGAATAAGCAGAAAAATCTTTAGCACTTAACCAAGAATCTTGGGGAATTATTTGTGCTACTTCTGATTCTGTTGACAGATTTTTTTCAACTACTCTATTTGCAAAGAGTAAATTATTAAAAACTGTGAGAACATAGGGACTATGGGTAGTTATAATTAGTTGGTTATCATCATTTTGATTTACCATTAAAGCTAATAACTCAATCAATTGCTTTTGAGCAATAGGGAATAAATGAGCTTCTGGTTCTTCCAATATTCTTAATACTTTTGTATTATCAAGAATATTCAGGAAAATATCTTGTAAAATTCTTATAGATTCTTGCTGTCCTGACGAAGTATTAGACAAGTAAATATATTCTTCTGTTTCTTTATTAAATAGAATTTTCTCTCCTGAATCAAATCATCAATACGGTATTCTCCCTTTAATATTTTAGCTATCTTATTTTTGGCTTGATATAATTTTTCTTTTATGTCGTTTTCTGAATAACTTTCGATTAGTGCTTCAAAATTTCTAAACTTTTTAAAAATGTCTTTTACCCTTACAAATTTTTCTATAAATTTTTCCAATAATATTTCATCTAAAGTTTTTGAGCTACGTTCATAATTGTCAATTGAAATATTTTGTTTTAAATTAATTTCAATACTTTGTGAGAAATATTTTTCAAATATAGGATAGGCTACGGTTGCACTTCTACCAGCAACAATAAACAATAAATCTCTTTGTTTATTTTGAAATAAGTCATTGAGAAGGTCATAAAGTTGTTGAGCATATTTTATTTTTTCTTCTTCTTTAATTAATGGTTGAATATTTCTATTTTTGTTGATATTTAAATATTCTTGTCTAAGTCTAAATTTAATATCACTTGCAAGAATTGTAAATTTTTCATTTATAAAAGTATCTATAGGAGATATCTTCATTTTTTTATTTTCATCATTGCTTAGTTTCAAGAATTTATTTTCATTAAAACTGTAATAAAATGTTATTTCAAAATCAGGTAAATTATTTGTAGGTCCAAAAAAATTATAAAATTTTTGCTGAATGGGCGATAAAATATCAGAATTGATATCCAGAGATTGATTTTGTTTGTCTCTGTAAATCTGACTAAATAAATCCTCTTGTATGGTCTTAAAAAAATAAATCAATTTAGCTATAGTGCTTTTACCACTAGCTTGTTCACCAATTAAAACTAATATTTTCTTGACTTCAATTTCTGCATATTTAATTGCACCGAAATTATTGATGATTATTTTTTGCATAAGTAAATATGATTTTTTTATGACTACATAACAAATGTACCATAATAGAAATACTTTTTGGGAGGTTATACCTCCCATGATATTTCATATTAAATAAGCGGTTTTTTATTTGTAGATACGCTTTTTACCTTTCTTATTACAGTAAATTTAATGTAATTGTACCACACTCTTGTTTTTATATTCCTTTCTTCCTTTGCGTCTTTGCGCCTTTGCGTGAGATTTTCAAACGTGGTTCATTTACCTGAAAATCACTGTAATGTTTAGATTACCATTGAAAATCCCCCCATCATTAAGAATTAAAAATTGCTCGAGCTGCGGTACAATCAAGTTGAATTTGATTTTTCAGTGCTTCCAAAGAGGGAAATTTCTGTTCAGGACGCAAAAATCTTACTAACTGTATCTCCAAAATTTTCCCGTATAAATCACCAGACCAATTTAAACAATGTACTTCCACACGA
>JBJUHT010000301.1:0-3188 GCA_046070105.1 Dolichospermum sp. | reverse complement strand
GTCCAAAATAACTATATATAGCTAATCATAAAAGAAAATATTTACTTAATAGATGATGAACAAAAAAAAGAGCAAATAATAGTAAAAGTTTTGCTCTTTCTTCTGCTAGAATTTAGAAAATGAAAACCCCCTGGGGTCGGGGGTGGGGTTCTTGTATCTCACTCAACCGATAACTGCTATAAATGATTTATACTTTTCCCCAGTTCTGAACTATAGGATGTAATTCTTCTAAACGATTTCCACAGTCGGCTACCCTAATCATAAATATATGACCATCAGTGCCGTAAAAGATCTTACAAAAGATATTACTTTAGAAAAGTTCTTAATGATGCCGGAGACCAAGCCCGCGTTAGAGTTCTTGGCTGGAGACATTATTCAAAAACCTATGCCTAAAGGAAGACACAGTTGTTTACAGTACGAATTGTGTAATGGAATTAATCAGGTTACAAAAAAGGGGAAGTTAGCCTATGCTTTTCCTGAACTCAGGTGTAGCTTTGGTAATCGTTCAATTGTTCCTGATATAGCAGTTTTTACATGGGAGCATATTCCCTTCCTGTCCAATGGAGAAGTCCCAGATAGATTTGAACAGTCCCCGGATTGGGTAATTGAGATTCTTTCTCCTGAACAGAAATCAAATAAAGTGATTGGGAATATCTTACATTGTATGGAGCATGGGTGTAAATTAGGATGGTTTATCGATCCTGATGATTTAAGTATTCTAGTATTTTTATGCGATCGCCAACCAATACTGATGGAAAAAACCGATATTCTACCTGTATTGGCAGGAGTGGAGTTAAAATTAACTGTTGATGATGTATTTGGCTGGTTGAAAATGGCTTAATTAAGCAATACCTTAGAGAAGTTATCTTCTCGCCACCAATGTTAAATTAGTAAGTATGTGGATGCGATCGCAAGATATATGACTGAATCAACATTGTCTAAACCAAATAACCCACAGATAGATAGTTTATCACCAGATTTTGTTCAGCCACCGACCCAAGACGAATTACTTTACGATGATGGCATTCCCATGGAGACTTACCGCCATAAACTGCAAATGGATTTACTAGTTGATCCTTTATCATATTGGCTACGCGATCGCAATGCCTTTGTGGGCGGAAATATGTTTGTTTATTTTAGCCCCCATCAATTAAAAAATCATGATTTTCGCGGTCCAGATATGTTTGCCGTGCTAGACGTTCCCAAAGGTGAGCGTAAATGCTGGGTAACTTGGGAAGAAGGTAAAAGTCCAGATGTAGTAGTAGAGTTACTGTCTTCAAGTACCGCGTCGCGGGATAAAACAGAGAAAAAAGAAATTTACCAAAAACGGTTGCGAGTACCAGAGTATTTCTGGTTTGATCCCTTTAACCCCAGTGATTTTGCTGGGTTTAGTATGGGCAGTGATGGTTATGAGCCAATAATTCCCGACGCGCAAAATAGACTACTTAGTAAGCAGTTAGGGTTAGCCTTAGTGCTTTGGTCGGGGGTGTTTGGCTATGCCAATACTGTTTGGTGTCGGTGGGCAACTTTGGATGGGGTTCTTTTACCTACGGAGCATGAACTAGCTCAGGAGTCACAACAGCAAGCTCAAGAAGCTCAACAGCAAGCTCAAGAAGCTCAACAAAGAGCAGAGGGAGCAGAATTATTACTAGCACAAGAGCAACAGAGAATGGAGAAATTGCTGGCACAATTACGGGCAAAGGGCATAAATCCCCATGAACTCTAGTAGAATCGAAAAAACTATCAAGAATTTCTCTAAAATCACCATTGCTAAAATCTAGAATGAAATAACCCGGCATACAAACCATACTCCCCAAAGAGCAAAATCATGTCTTATAATCAGTACAAAAATATTGCCCAAGTCTTAGGGGACTTTCCTTTAACTTATCAAGAAGAGAATTTCATCCAAGAAAATCCCTTAGAGATTGATGATTACTTTCGTAATCGTTTTGAATTGGTTTTACGGGAAGGAGTTGTATTTAACTCAGAGTATGCTATTTGTGAAGGGGTTATTTTTCCAATTTTAATTGAAATTTGGCAAAAGTATAAAGATAAGTTATTAGTATGGAGTCATCAGCCATTAAATTTTGATGAAAGACTATCAGGTATCCCTGATTATATTGTTGCCAAAAGATCACCTAGAGGAAAAATTGTTTTTGAGTCTCCTTATTTAATAATAGTAGAAGCTAAAAAAGACAACTTTGAGGAAGGGTGGGGACAATGTTTAGCCGAATTAATTGCCGCTCAGAAGCTAAACAATCAACCGGAACAATTATTATATGGTATTGTTTCTAATGGTAAAATATGGGAATTTGGACAACTGCGAGAACAAGATTTTATTAAAAATATCCAAGAGTATAGTATATCTAATTTAGATAAATTATTTGCCGGACTTAACTTTGTTTTTGGACAAAGTTAGTTATTTGTGCCAGGAAATATGCTCAAAATGAGAATTAGCCAATGCTAAGTAAATTAAAGTTCAAAAAAAAGTTGTCATTTCTTAAATCAAGTGATAAACTAAGAGAAATTATTGCGAATACAGGTTGGTTATTTGCAGACCGTATCCTTCGCATGGGTGTGGGGTTATTTGTGGGGGTTTGGGTCGCTCGCTACTTAGGAGTACAACAGTTTGGGGTTTTTAACTATGCTACTGCTTTTGTCGCCTTATTTAGTACCCTTTCCACCCTTGGTTTAGATTCCATAGTAGTCCGCTCTATTGTCCGTGAACCTGAGAAAAGAGCGGAAATTCTAGGAACAGCTTTCTGGCTGAAATTGTTTGGTGGTGTTGCCGCTTTACTATTAGCTGTTAGCTCTATTATTGTGGTGCGTCATGATGATCAATTGACTATTTCCCTAGTAGCGATATTGTCGTCTGTAGGGATTTTCCAGGCTTTTGATACAATTGATCTTTGGTTTCAATCTCAGGTACAGTCAAAGTATACCGTAATTGCTAAAAATACAGCTTTTGTAATCACTGCTTTAGTTAAAGTAGCTTTGATCAGTTTTCATGCTCCATTAATTGCTTTTGCTTGGGCAGGATTAGGAGAGGTAAGTTTAGGGGCGATCGGTTTGATAATATCCTACAGAGTTAGGGGTTATTCACCTTGGTTGTGGCCTTGGAGTTTACCACTTGCTAAGACACTTCTCAAAGAAAGTTGGCCTTTGATCTTGTCTGGTTTAACTATCAT
>JBJUHT010000300.1:0-3438 GCA_046070105.1 Dolichospermum sp. | reverse complement strand
GCGATCGCTAAAAATAACGGCGAAAATCCCATTAACGGTATAGTTAAAGATATATCTCCAAAACGCAAAGCCCTCATATATAAAATGCCGCCAATAGTGGATAGAGTAGCATCAGCTAACAAAGCCCACCAAAAATCTTTTCCGATGGTAGGTACTGGGTTAGGTGATAATAACAGCCAAGGAATATAAATAATTAGAGTAAATGCCCTTAGTGCCCAGGCAACTAAATACTCATCTAAGGGTTGATTGCCTTTATTGGTAACAACTTTACTCAAGACATCTCGCATAGATTCAAAGGTAGCCGCAGCCAGTGAGAAGTATAGCCAAGTCATAGAGTTTCAGGGATTAATAAATATTGGATAGTAAGAAGCATAATAAGTGGTGTTGTGCCTCCTTTTGTTAACCCAATCTGCCGTCTTAGTTTATGATCTTTTTCCATACATACTGAGGATAACTTGCCAAACCTTGATCTTCACACTGCTACGCCTTGGAGGCAGAGAAGTGGGGGGACGTACATTAAAATAAAAGTAAGTTTGATGTTAGACATTGTGCAACTATTTGCTTTGTCTTCCCACTACTATATGATAATAACTGAAGTCCAATTCCTGCCATCCCAGTAAATACTCCAGGTAACAGTAATTCACCTTCTTGAGTTGAAAAAAGGCGGTAAGATTTTTGGTTTAAAGCTCTTTTCAGACTTAATTCTACTATTTGCTGGGCAAACAGATCCCATTTATCTCCCATGTCGAAGTCACTAGCCAATTTCAAAATAGCTGCTCTACCAAAGCTTCCACAACAGAGATGATCGACACCTGTATCTTGTTTTGCGGTAGTTTCAAGAGCTATTTCTATCTCTGTGGCAATTTGCTCATCCCATATCCCTGATTCTTTGAGACAAAGACGACTCAAGGCAATACCAGGAGCGCCATGACACCAACTGTTCATAAATTTTGTCGGTTCAGAACTGGAGCGAAAATCTGGCCAATTTCTTTTTTCAAGACAAAATACAGAGCGTTCGTAACCTAAACCTTTTTGAATAGCAGTTAAAAACCGATTATCTTCCGTCAATTGATATAAACGAGATAAAGCAGCAATAATCCCAGAAACACCATGAGAGAAACCTGTTAGGGGCTTTTTATCTCTTAAGGTCAACCATCCACCATCTTCCATTTGTTGAGAAATCAAATGCTCCCCACATATAATAGCTAAATCTAAAGGTTTTTGAGATGAAAAATTTTTTCTTTCAACATCTTGAGCTATTGATAAAAGTGGGCCAATCAAACCAGCGCAACCGCTAATTAAATCACATTCTTGATCTTTATTGATACGTTCTGAGGTAAGACAATCTATAATCTTTTGAGTGACTCTTTCATAGTTAGGAAATTCTTCATCAATAGGGTTGATTTCTAACTGGTTTAGAATCTGGAGTGTTAAAAGGATTCCACCAGTTCCTGATAACCCAAGAGGTTGATCTCGTAGGTAACGAAATAAAAGAAAACCATCTTTTGATTTAACAATATCTAATATCTGAGCAACAGAACCACGAATATCGTTAACTAAAGATTCTTGAAATTCTAAATCAGAGTTTTGCTGTCTGAAAAAGTGAGTTAAGGCGGCAAAAAGTAAAGCAATGCCACAACGACCTCCATAGAGGGAAAGACCAACTAAACCAAAGTTAAATTTTTCTTGATCTTGTCCGATGTCTATACCTAACCATTCAGGATAGCCACGCTGATCTCTGATTGCTTGTTGCTGTAATTGTTTGGCGATACGAATTACTTCATCAAGTTTATAGTCACTACTTGGAAAGGTATTAGATATATTAATTTGTTCTGTCGGAAATTCTAGAGAACTAACTTTAATTTGCTTGGCTTCTATTGCTCCTTTAATTAATTGTATTTGAAAATTAATTTCATCAATTGAGAGTTCTTCTAACCGTCTTCGACAAGCTAATAGACCAGAGGTATCTAAAAAACGCTCAATATTGGGCAAGCCGTCAGATAAGGTTAAGGTATCACTATCAATTAAATGTTCAAAAAATGGAATGTCGAGTTGTTCCATTTGTCTTAGTTCAGCCTCAAAAACTGCCCAATTAATCGGCTTTTCGATGGACAAAACATAACTACGAGCAAGCTGTTCTAGTTTAAGACTGTAGGCTATTGCATTTTTTAAGGAAGCAGGTTCTAAACACTGAAGTTGAATGAAAAAGTAAATACGAGTAGCACGAAGAACAATCCGACGGGGTAAGCCAGCAAAATCTCTAAGTATAGAATTTGAGTCTAACCATGCCTGACGATAATCAAGAAATTGCTGCATTTGTATGCGAAATCCTTCGCACAGTTCCCCCTGAAATTCTTTGAGACGATTAGAACTGCCGATGGGGAAAGGAGAGCTAGTGGGGATGTCAACGGGTGTCTCTACTTCTCCCCAAAACATTCCATCACTATTAATCCCTAACCATCCAGGTTGTTCAATATAAGAACTTTTAGGAGGTATTATACCTAAAGCACTAATATCAACTGCATGAGCTTTTCGTCCTATAAATAGCCATTGCGGTAACAAGCCAATACGTAAAACTGAGCTTCCCACTGACTCTTGTAAACTGCTAATAGCAATGTCATCATTATTAGTATGATTGCCAACATCGCCTTCTAAAAGAGTCTCAGTATCAATAAGTATCAACTGCTCTCCAGACGCAATTAAGTTTTCATGGTGACAATCTGTACAACCCAATATATGAAGAACTGCCATCAATCGGCCTGCATTCTTATAAAAATTACTTAATTCTTGATCATTAACACAGGGACGATGTTCCACAAACTCCATGAAACCAAATCCTTGCCGAGGAAGGATTTTCAAAACCCGAAATATATTTTCTCCAATCTGTTGATTGATGATACCAAGCAATCGTTGATAGACAGAATCTACATTCATGTCTTTGGGTTTATATACTACTTTTTTAGGCGTTTCCTCTTTATGGTCTGATTCTTTAAAGTGTAGGACTGCAACAGAACGCCCCCCTCGATGAAAATCACTCATTCCTTGTTGAATGTCACTTATTTTGGCATTGATTGAAATATTAAAGCAAGTCTCTAACTCTTGTCGGCTTTCATGAATACGCTTTAATAGTTCAATGCTTGATTCTAGCCACAATTCTACGACTGTTGCCAACAAGCGTCCTAAAACAGGATATATCGTTAATATTTTTTCAAGACCATCCCTAAGATTATCTTGAATAAATGCTAAATAAGCCTCCCTTATTGGCAGTCCACTACCATCACCATTATTTCCTAAATGAGCTAACAGTATTTGACCGGGAGTTCGACCTTTGTGAAATTCCTCCCACAGAACTTTCTCACTTAATTGACAGAGACGGGTAAGTAGTGTTTCTGTTAGACTGTTCACAGCATCATCACTAACTCCCTCTAAGAAGTCTGG
>JBJUHT010000299.1:0-39918 GCA_046070105.1 Dolichospermum sp. | reverse complement strand
GCGTTTTTCTCCTTATTATTACAACAAATTAGCCAGAGATTATCACCAGATCAAAAGTTAATTATCATCATTTATGGATTAGATCTGGTTGATATTCATAGTCAAGCTGTGGGAACAAATTTATTGCATTTACCGCGATATTTACCCGATCAAGTATATTTTATTTTTTCCCGTCGTCCTTATAAAAAGTCCCATAGTGGGTTATTAATTGAAGCACCATCACAGATTTTAGATTTAGCAGATTTTGCGAGGGAAAATAGGGAAGATGTGAAAAAGTTTATTGAAGGAAACCTAACCCCCCTTCCCTGCGAGGGAATGGGGGAACAAGAAAACTCTTACTCCCCTCTCCTGCGAGGAGAGGGGTCGGGGGTGAGGTTTACCCAAAATGAAGACAATTTTATGTATGTGCAGGAAATTTTAACAGCTATTGCTAATGGTTTTTATGATCAAGTTGAAAATATTAATAATATTCCCCCAAATTTAGAAACCTATTATCAGCAACATTGGACAAAAATGCAAGGTGATGGTTTATCTGATGTTGCTATTAATAATATATTGCGAGTTCTAACTGCAAAGAAAACTCAACCAATGTCAATATTAGAAATTAGTCGAGAATCAAATATTAATGTTTTTGATGTAACGGAAATTATAGAAACTTGGTTAGAATTTCTGCAAGAAACAAGGGAGGGTAAGGAAACTAAATATCAATTATATCATCACAATTTCCGGTTATATCTTCTAGATAAAATCCTCCCCTGATTTCCTCATAAGTACGTAGGGTGTGTTAGCGACAGCGTAACGCACCTTACAATACTCACCTTAATTTGTGTAATTTTGGCGGTTTTGGTGCAAAATCTAATTAAAATCCATCATCTCCCCAAATTCTTCCATGAATTGTTCCATCATTTTTTCCATTAATTCTTCCTGGTGAGAACGCAGACTTTCTGGACCTGCAAGAAACTCTTTAATAGTGATTTTTTTATCTTTAAAATCTTTGATGAAATCACGAATATCAACAACTATCTTAGTTTGAGATTCTATGGTTTCTAACATTAGTTCAATAGGGTCAACACCTTGTTTAGCTGCTTTTTTATAATCAGCAACCATTGAACCTTCGGGAGTATTTTTAGCTAATTTAAGTTCCTGTTTCAATTTCTCGTATTGGGTTTTGAGAATTTGATTATGTTGTTCTATATTTTTACATCTACGACTTAAATCATCTTCGCTATTATTATCAATTGCTTCTCCCACTTCATACTGACGTTCAATTTCTAAAAGTCTGGCTAAATCTCCCTCTTGATAAGCTTTATTAATTTCCTTCATGATTTCTGTGTGAGTCATTTGGGTTTCGTTATCTTTAACTTTATCAGGGTGAAAGATTTCCGCTAACCGCAAAAATGTTTGTCTGACTTTTCTTGACTCATCTGTTCTTCCTCCACTGGGAGATTCTGAATTTCGGTCTGCTTCCCAGAATTGTTGACGACGTTGATGATGTTCTTGAAATTCATTTTCTTCAAAGAGTTCATCTAATTCTTCATCATCATCTTCTTCATCTTCGTCCATAGGTTTATAACTAATAATTCCTCCCATTTGCAGACTTATGTACAGGGATTCTATCTTTTTTTTAGTGTCTTTTCCAAATTTTCTTGTAGTTAAAATTTCGCTAAATAAAGCATGAATTTCTGTATCTAATTCTTCCATTGTTTTCATGCTGGGACTAGCTCGATGAAATACCTCTGTAGCTAGAGAACGCATTTTTTCAACAAAGTTATTTAATTCTGTCCGCTTTTTCTTAATTTGCTTTAATAGTGATTGGTGTTCTTTCTCTAAACCTGCTAACTGAAGATGTAAGTCAGATAATGCAAGGGGGGTTGCTATTGTGGGAGATGGTGTTTTTGTTTTGCGTGGCATGGCAGATACAATTAGGCTTAGGTTTGATAAAATCAGTATGTTTATTATTTTAACTTATCTTGACAATAATCGGGGTTTTCAGGAGGTAAATTTAGTTTTCTCCTTAGTTCTGGATCATAACAGGCTTTTTCCCAATTTTTGGCAGATTTGACTTGTTCAGGAGTTAGGTTTTTAGCTCCCATAAAATCAGCGCACTTCATTTGCCAATTTGCCTCATTTTTCTCAAAAATATCACCACATATTATAGCGTCTTTGAGCTTTGTATTTTTTAAAGATGTTCCTTGAAATTTTGCATCTTGAAGTTCTGCTTCTCCTAAATCAGCTTTAGAAAGATAAGCATTTTGGAACTTAGCTCCTTTAAGATGTGCTTTTTGTAAATTGGCAGCAATGAGATTGGTTTCTTGAAAATCTATTTCAGGTAATTCAGCATCATAAAAATTACTTTCATAAAGAGTTGCTTTCCTTAAATTACTACATTCTTTTTCTTTTTTACATCCTAATATTGATTTTTGAAAACTTGTATTAGCTAGTTGAGCATTTTGCAAATTAATACCACTTAAATCAAATCCATCAAGTTTTAAATCTCTTAACATTTCACCATTCTTATTCAAATGTTCTAAAGCGATAATTATACTACCACCTGTAGCTTTTTGCTCAATAGCAGAATTAACCATTAACCAAACTTGTAAAGTTTGATAATTTGCTTGTTTTTCTCGTTGTGGTGCTTCCCAGTAATACTTAAATACTGCAAAAATTAAACTGATTAAAACGCCTTTTTCTAATGCTGTAACTACAATTTTTTTAACTAACTGTTTTTTAGGAAATTTTAAAAACCATTGCAACCATTCTTTCAGAATCAAGATATTTTGAGGATATTGGGGAATAAATTGATTCTCTCGAAGATATATTTCAAATAAACGACGGTAAGTTTCTGCACGTAATCCATTTTGTTCTGCTTCTTTTTCTAACAGTGCAAATTGATATTCACGAGTTAGGGGATCAGAAATTTTGGTAATAGTCAAAAATTTCTCGCGCAGTTGTTTAACTTCTGAGATTTCTTCTTGATATTCAGGTTGAGATTTATTTTCGCTCATTTGTTTGTTAAGATTATAAATACGAATAGATACATTTTACCAATACTTCGCTTTTTTGGAGGTTGGATTGAGCGCAGTAAAACCTAACGAATTTAATAGACATTTCCGGGAATTAATGTAGAGACGTTCTATAGAACGTCTCTACAAGGGTTTTAGAAAACGCACATTTAATTTTCGGACAAGTCTAATAGATTTGTTAGGTTTCGTACCTCAGACGTTGTTTGAAAAGTCTCTCATGGTGTATCAAATATTTTTACCCCTCCCACACCCTCTCAAACCAACCTAAGACGACATTTTTCACATTTTTCAGCTTGTCCAGGTTGCCTACAAATATCATCACAGTGCCGTTTTAAAGCCTTATATACTAGCTCTGAAATTCTTATTCGAGGTGCAATAAAAGCTGCTAACATTAAATCTGTATTTGCTATTTGTTCGTTGTTAGGAGTTGCAACTTCAAAATCAAATGTATGGTTACTGATATCGTTGACTATTGTATTATCTACATTTTCACCGATGAGTAATTGTAATAAAAGTTGAAGGGATGCTTCACCTCGTAAAATAGATTGTGTTAACTCTTTTGCTAACTCTTTATCTTCATCATTTAAGTTATCCCATGCAGATGGAAGTAAAACTTTATCTGTCATAAGTGTAAATGTAACTAGAACAAATAAAATGTACCATAATCAGTATATGTTTTTTATATCAAAAAAATAATTTTTTTTAAGTAATATTAAGTACTATTAAGTTTTATGAATATCTAAATTATAAACAAGTCGCTTTTGCACAATTACTCAACTCAAACCCCTTCACAGTCAGCAATTCTCGCACTTTATGACTTAACAAAGCTTTTAATTCTATTTCACCACCGTTATTTATATCTGTATTCACTAAAGCAGGATGAGCATAAATTTCTACTAACTCGGCTTCAATTTGCGGTATCAAACTCAGTAAATATTCTTCACTCACGTTACCAGTTTGTAACAATCCATAAACCCTATCAGCATATTTAATGTTATGAGATTTTAATAAACCTTCTCCATAATTTCGTAATTGTCCAAAAACAATAGACCAAACTATTTTAGTGAGTAAATTACGTCTGTCAATTTTGAGGTTTTTTGTCAATTCTTCCGAAGGTAAACGAATGAATTTAATCTGAAATTCTGCTGCAAATTCTGTTAAAATATTCAAAATTACCGGATGAACATGAAGGTGTAAATGTCCATCAACATGAGATAGATTTAAACCAGAATCACGGAATTTTTCTAATTGAGCGCGAATTTCTAACCGCAATTCTGCACGGGTAGCTTGATTAAATTGATAATTTAATCCTGCTTGGGTGGGGTTATGGGAAAAATTACCTTGAGAGTCTACTAAATGGGGAATTTGTGCTGGTGGTAAAACAGATTTACCGCAAACTAAAACCAGATGTAAACCCACTGCTAAATTAGGGTGATTTTTGGCTAGAAAAATGGCATTTTCAGCGGCATTTCCTGTTACCATTAAACTAGTGCTGGTTAAAATACCTTGGGTATGTGCTTGAATAATAGCGGTGTTGACACTATCAGAAAATCCGAAATCATCAGCATTAATAACGAGAAAATGAGATTTATTCATAGGATTAATTATCCACTAATTGTACTAGAATTGTTTTTTTTATAAAAATCATCTTAATCATCTTTTATCAATTCATCTATCGAATCTTCTTCTTGTTCAATTTCATTTAATTCTTCATCTGAGATATCCAGTTCTTTTTTAGAAAATACTCTTCTAGCTTTTTATCCAAAATTTCTACAATGCTTGTTTTATCTTTCTTAATAGCCTCAATATCATCTTTCTGCAACAGAATCATATAATAACGAGATACATCCATCATTCTATAAGCATATTGATAAGCATCTCTTGTAAACTCTCCAGTTGTCACAACCATAACCACATCTGCCCCTGTAACAAATGTCAAACCTATTTCTTTAGCTAAAACATCAATATCAACTTTAGCTGTATTTTTACATTGAATTTGCCAACGACTATAAACAAACCTATCGGAAGCTGCTAAAACATCAACTTCTCCTTTGCCATTTTCTCTACTACGCCATTTTGTAAACCTTAAACTGGTAAGACGGATCATCCAAATTGCTAAAAGTTCTAATGCTTTACCTTTTATATGTTTATCTGGATGATTTAATTCATTGACAACATCATCAAAAGTGCGATTAAGTTCAATCTCTGAAATTCTCGTTTCATTAGCAATAGATTTTAATAATGGTGCTAATATTTCCTTTTTAGCTTTGTTACTTAATCGGACATTATTAGGTTTAGCACCTCTACCATCTGTAGTTTTTTCTGTTTCTATTAACCCAAAATTTACCAGTGGTTGAATTACATCTTTCACTAAATTTTTAGTCGTGAGTCTTAATTTATAAATACTTCTGGTATGTTGTGCTATTTTATTAGCTGGTGTAAATTCTTGTATATTTAAGTTCAGTAAACTCAATAAAAAGTGTTTTTGCTCTGGATTTAGTGCATAAAGTTCATCAATAAAATCTTTATTAATACCTAAAATATCAGAAACAATATCCCAATTAATTTCCGTTTTTCTTTCAAAAACACCTGCTAGAGATAACCAACTTCTCATGGTACTTACATAAGTACAATTAGGAGATATTGAATATCCCCTTTCTTGTAATTCATAGCTGATTGCTTCTAATTGTGGTTCTTCTCCTCGACTATTAAGCACATCAATGGCTTTTAATAAAGCCATTCCTGCTAAATTATTTAATATATGTCCTGCAAATTTTTGATTTACAAATGAAATATTATCAGCACTAGATAAAAGTTCTTCAGCTAGAGAAGTCAGTTTATATTGACGTGATTCCTGTAAGTTTTCAATTAGTTGATATGCTCTAATTGATAAGAAACAATTCATTGCCAATTTACCAATATTTTCTGATGCTAGTTTAGATGATGTTTGTTGAGAATGTTGAGAAAAATAACGTTCAGCAATACTAGCTTCTAGAATATCCCGATTGGGTTGACACTTCTTACATAATTCTAGAATTTCAATTAATGAGAATTTATTTGGATCAAATTGATCCCCATAAGTAAATTTTTTTAATTTTTTGGTATTGTTGTTTGATTCCATTTGCTATTTACCTAACATAGTAAAATTTAATTTGTCACTGCTGTTAAAATAATCCTAACTGAATAGTCTGTGATTTACTAAAAGAATTTTCTAAATCAATAGCTAATAAATCTGCTGGGAGTTCAACAACCAAAGGAGCATTTTTTTCAAATCTCAATTGTGAACTTTTAACATAATTTTCATCTATTTCAAAAGACAACCATTTTCTTTGTAATGTTTCTGCCACTCTACCTGTCATATTAGAACCAGCAAAAGGATCTAAGACAATATCTCCTGGTTCAGTACAAAGATTAATGATAAACTCTGGTAAAGCTTGAGGAAATCTGGCTGGATGTGTTTTAAAACCTTCCTCTTTACAGCGTATTTGATAATAATCATTGGAAGCAGTATTAGAAGCAGAAATCATGTTAACTGCTAAGAATAAATCTTCTGGAATTGGAGTTGGTTGTCCCATTTCCTCTTGATCTATACTAGAACGTCCATCAATAATATTAGGAGGAATAGCACCACCTCTATCATTACTAAATTTATCAGAAATATCATGACCTGATGGTCTTAATTTAGGTTTATAGCCATTTTTAAGAAGATTTTTCATTGCTTGACTATAAGGTTTTAAAACTCTTCTATTATTAGCTTTAGGATGGGGTTCTTTAGACAGCCACCAAACAGTATTTACAGCATCTTTAACTCTTTCTCTGCGAACTGTTACCCATTCTGCGGGAGTAGGAAGTTTTGCGGGATTATACCAATATAATTCTTGTGCTAAATAAAAACCTAATCCACCCTTTTTTTGTGGTTTACACAGAGAAACAACAAGTTCAAAATGATAAAGAGAACGAACTGGTATTCCCTTAACCCAACTCCCACCAATATCAATTACTAATGAACCTGTAGGTTTGAGAATGCGGTGAAATTGTACTGCAAAATCCTTAAACCATTCTACATATTCATCAGCATCAACGTTACCATATTCTTTTTTTCTCAGTAGTGCAAATGGTGGAGATGTACAAATTAAATCTATACTTTCATCAGGAATATCTGTCATTAATTCCAGACTATTTCCTAAATAAGCAGCGCCAAATTCTGTTTGGTAGTAAGCAGTAAAATTACTTTGCATATTAATTCAAAATTTTGTGTAGTAGTAAGGATGGAATTAACCCCATCCCTACAATTAATTATGATGACAATAAATTAGCCATCATGAGATGATACAACCTAAACAACAGCATTTTTCTTAGGTTGCGCGTGTGCGGCTGCTTGAGTCCGACGTTCATTCAAATAACCAAAAAATTCCTTACCTTCGCGCAAACGACGAACTAACATTTGTCTATCTCCCAGCATTTCCCGTACTATAGGAATAATCGCTTTGGGACGGAAGTAAAATTTACGATACATTCTTTCTACTGCGTCTTCAATTTCCCCACTGGAAAGGCTTGGATATTGCAAAGTTGAAGTTTGAATACCGGAATTTGCTACTAAAGATTCATTCGCAAACCAACCATTTTCTCGCGCTTGGTTATATAATTCTGTGCCAGGATAAGGTGCAGCAATAGAAACTTGAATTGTATGGGGACTCAATTCACAAGCAAAGCGAATTGTTTCTTCTACAGTCTCTTTTGTTTCTATTGGTAAGCCAATAATAAATGTCCCATGGACAGTAATACCAAGTTTGTGGCAATTTTTCATAAATTCTCGCGCCACTTCTAGCTTAATACCTTTTTTGATATTATTGAGAACTTCTTGATTGCCAGATTCAAAACCTACTAATAACAACCTTAAACCGTTATCTCGTAAAGTTTTTAAAGTATCATAATCTAAATTTGCTCTAGCGTTACAACTCCAGGTAATATTCAGCTTTTTGAGATGTTTACTAATGGCGATCGCTCGATGTTTATCTATGGTAAAAGTATCATCATCAAACATATATTCCCGTACTTTATCCCCAAATAATTCCTTAGCTTCAGCCATTTCTCTAGCTACAACATCCGGGCTTTTATGACGGTATAAATGTCCGCCAATAGTTTGTGGCCACAAACAAAAAGTACATTTAGCCGGACAACCCCGCCCAGTATAAAAAGATATGTAAGGATGTTGCAAATAACCAATGAAATATTTGCTAATGTCCAAATCCCTAGCATACACCGGAAATACACTAGGCATAGCATCCCAGTCATGAATTAAAGGCCGTTCTTCAGTTTGGTGGATATTACCTAGTTTATCTCGGTAACTTAACCCCTTGATTTCATCCCAAGGTTTCCCCTCTGCTAATTCCTTGCAGGTATAATCAAATTCATTGCGACAGACAAAATCAATGACCGGATTTTCTCGCAAAGTAGCCTCTGGTAAAACCGCAACGTGCGCCCCCACAAAGCCAATTTGCACCTTGGGGTTTTGCTGTTTGATAGCTTCAGCACACTTCACATCATTGGCCAAAGAAGGTGTACTGGTGTGCATAATTACTAACTCGTAATTTTTGGCAATTTTCAGCACATCATCCACCGTCTGTCCATGGGGAGGTGCATCAACTAACCTACTACCCGGCACTAAAGCCGCTGGTTGTGCTAACCAAGTGGGATACCAAAAAGACGTAATTTCCCGTTTGGCTTGATATCGCGCCCCTGCACCACCATCAAAACCATCAAAGGAAGGTGGACTCAAAAACAAAGTAGTTTTCATAAATACCTCACACACACAAGTTTTTTATTTGAGTAAACTGATAATTTTTACCTAACTAGCCTTAGCATTTACACTCATCAAATTTTCAATCAGTGAAACAACATCACTACGGCTGAGTTTTTCCTTGCCATTTGCTAAAGCGTCAAGAGTACCATGAGCTAAAGCCAGGGGAATTTGGCAAAATTGTAAAGCCGGTCCAATTGGCAAGGATTTGGTATAAGCATCTGCTAAGATAAGATTGCGACGGGCATATTCTTGGAGATTGTCATTATTCCACCCCACCGGGAAAAAATTTACTCCACGAGTTAAATCCTCAGCATTGTTACGGAGAATATTTACTGCTTGCAAACCCCTACCAAATCCTATAGCTTGAGTCCGGTTGCTTTGGGTTCCATCATACCAGTTCCATAAATCTGAGAGTAACAAACCTACCGCACCGGCCACCCCAAAGGTATAACGGTCTAGATCTGCTTCTGTTTCTATTTGCCAATTTTTATCTGCCCAATAGACCATTCTATCAGCCATTGCTGCTGTTGCATCCCAAATTCGCGGCGCAATACTTTCCGGTGCTAATATTGACCATTCTCTAATCCGTAAACTAACTTCTTGTAAAGAATTTTCGTAACCTTTAAAGCCTATAGAAAAAGCATCTAGAGAAAAACCATCTACTCCAGCTTGCAATGTCAGACTAATATTCTGTAACAAGCGTTTTTTAGTCTCGTTATCCAATTCTGGATCATCTTCAATTTGATCAATGGCCCGCATACACAGGTATGCTGATGCCACTGCTTCTTGTAATCCTGATGGTAAAATACTAATTGGGATATAAAAAGTTCGACTAGTCTCTTTGAGGATTTGCAACGCATCTCCACGTAAATCCATTTTGTTCACTCCTTGATTTTCACACCACACACGGTTTTTAGTCTTTTAATCATACTAGATTTAGTTTTTACTAAACCTTAAAAACTATCAATATCCTAGTATTTAATCTAGGAATCCATAGTTTGTCGTATCTTAGTTAACACAACTCTCAAACTGATCAAAGTTTAATTTAGTATATAAGGTTTTGGTGACAACAATTTTACTATCAGCGTAGATGTCAGCCCAGACTAATTTTTGAGTATCAAATTAATCTATTACTACCTGAATTTAACTACAGCCATAACAATTATTAATCATCTTGAGTAATTTTACTACTATAATTTTATGTACTTTACAATACTAATTTCTATCCTCACCCCACATCAAAGCTATACATTAAATTTTTTGTTAAATAAATAGTAAATTAATCGTAAATTTCTGCCAAAAGAGTCTATATTATGTAAAATAAGTGGAGGTAAATCGTCAAATATCTCTTTAATTGCAATCCTATTGCCTAAAATCTACCTAATAACTGTTAAGACGAGGACAAATATTCTACAAGTTAGTCAAGATTATCGCGCTAATTTCCAGTTACCCGTAACATCCCTATAATCCTATAATAATATTTAGAGGTATCAATGCAGTTTAGTCATCTTAACAAAAAAAACAACGAATATAAAGAACTGAAAGAAAAACCTCAAAGGAATTATCCAACTACTAAAGACACTCTTAAAGGTAAAGAATCTCATCCTCATAATACTGCATTAAATGATGATGACAATCGTGGTCGTGTTGCAATTTTCATTGACGGATTAAATCTATTTCAGACCGCGTTACAACTGGGGATTGAAATTGACTATGTAAAATTACTTTGTAGTTTAACTAAAACTTCTCGGTTATTACGTGCATTTTTCTATACTGGGTTAGATATTGGCAACGAAAGGCAACAGGGATTTTTATTATGGATGCGTCGGAATGGCTACCGTGTATTTACTAAAGATATGAGTGTAGTTGTAGACAATTACAAAAAACCAAATCTGAATGTGGAAATTGCCGTTGATATGATCACTTTAGCACCGTACTATGATACAGCTATTTTGGTCAGTGGAGATGGGGATCTATCCTATGCTGTCAATGCAGTTAGCAGTATGGGAGCTAGAGTAGAAGTAATTGGTTTACAAACAACAACCAGTGACTATCTAATTGATGTAGCTGATGAATTTACTGATTTTGACAGTATTAAACAATATCTTAAAAAGGATTCTTGCGTCAGTTTTAGTTATCGAACTTCTTCTAATTACCAGTATTAAATTTCCAGGACATAAACTTGTTCTCACAGCAAAATCAAATATTTATGAACTATCTTTTCTACCAGTATCGAATTTTTAACTGGGAGAGTATCTAATTTTTGATTTTATTTGCCACTTTTTTAATATCTATGCTATACCAGTTTAGAAACCGCTAATTAACATTGATAAGTATAATATAGCAACCCCATGCAGATGAAGTACAAGAAGTCACAATTAAATGCAGATAAATACAAACCAGGGTAGATAATCTTGTAATTCTTTAGATCAGCATTCGCTATAAATATACTTTAAAACTCAGCTTCAAATTGCAGATGATTACTGATTAATGTTTTGTTAGCACTAGCTGAAAATATATCTTACTTAAATAGATATATTTGTGATTTAATATATGATTAAAGGAGTAAATGCTGTGAATCAAATCGAGTTAACTTTATTGATTAGTTATTTGCTAATGACTGCATATTTTTTTACTAATTGGTTAATATTTTCACTCCGTCACCCTACATCTTCGCCTGAGGATAAATTTTTATCCTTTATAATGTTCATGATCACGACTATCTTCTGGCCTGTAGCTGTCCTTAGCTCTTGCTTAGAAGTAGTTAAAAAAGGTAAATTAGAATTTGCGGTTTTATTTCCTGTACTTTTAGCAATATTCGCTTTTGGTATTTCCTACTATTTAAGTTCATTGAGTACATGAGGATTGACTGTGTTATCATAACTTATTTGGTCATATTCTTTTGTCATATTCAGGATGGTAGGGTCCTATGCAGCATAAATCATTTCAATAAACATATTCTTGATATGTGACACATCCTACAACTGATAATTAAATTTTCATTTAATGAAAATTATCAACTTGAGATATTCAGTGTGTCAAAAGTATGGTTAATTATGGATGTCACCATTTAAACCATACAACTTTGACAATCAATGGTTAATTCTAGTCTAATTGCTACAGTCTATGTCAACCCAGCTACGGGAAGAGATAGTAATACTGGTTCTCGTCTTCATCCCTTAAAAAGTATTACCTGTGCCTTAAAACAGGCAAAAATATCAACAATTATTCAATTAGCCAATGGAACTTACGGAAAAACAAATGGAGAAGTATTTCCCCTAGTTATTCCTCCCGGAGTATTGGTAGTAGGGAATGAAGCTAATAAAGGTCAGGAAGTAATCATTTCTGGCAGTGGGGAATATCTTAGCTCTAGTTTTGGGTTACAGAATATCACTTTATTATTACGAGGTGATGCCAGTCTCTTAGGTATCACCGTAATTAATACCGTAGCCAAAGGTACTGGAGTTTGGATTGAGTCATCTATGCCCACAGTAGCCAATAGCACATTTAAGAACTGTACGAGAGAAGGAATCTTTGCTACTGGCAATGCTAAACCAGGTATTACGGATAATTTATTTATCAATAATCAACTCAGTGGTTTAGTTATGGCTAGGAATAGCAAAGGGGAAGTGCTGCGAAATGTATTTCAAAACAACGCTTTAGGTATAGCCATTAGCGACTTTGCTGCCCCTTTAGTGGCAAATAATCAACTTTTAGGAAATGGGACGGGAATCGCCCTAGCTCGTGATGCTAGACCCGTATTACGACGAAATCTGATTGCTAGTAACACCAAAGTAGGTCTATTAGTCAATGGTAGCGCCGTTCCCGATTTAGGAAATCCCCAAGATCCGGCTGATAATATTTTTCGGGAACAGGGGAAATTCGATTTACAAAATTTTACAAATCAAAAAATTATCTCCGTTGGTAATCAATTAAATCCTGTCCGAGTGGTTGGAGCAATAGATTTACTTGCTGCTACTGTTGATAAACCTAGTCAAATAGGAGTTAGTAGCAGATTTGCTGATTTAGAAGGACATTGGTCTGTTGCTTTTGTGGAGGCCTTGGTTAGCAAAGGTTTTATCAGCGGTTTTCCCGACGGTACTTTTCAACCAGCCACAGCGATTAACCGCGCTCAATATGCGGCTGTGATCACTAAGACATTCCAACTTCCTGAAAGTAAGCAACTAGATAGATTCAAAGATGTTAAATCAAACTTTTGGGCGGCTAAAGCCATAGCCAGCGCGGCTGAGGGGGGATTTTTGACAGGGTTTCCCGATGGGACATTTAGACCACAAAATAATTTAACAAAAATTCAAGCTTTGGTTTCTATTGTCAACGGTTTAAAATTGAGCGGTGGTAATCCTAATATCTTAATGGTATTCCGCGATCGCGCCCAAATTCCTAGTTATGCCATGAAGACTGCTACAATAGCTACCCAAAAATTATTAGTTATCAATTACCCCCAATTAGATCAATTAGAACCACTGCGAGAAACTAGCCGCGCTGAAGTAGCCGCCCTTATTTACCAGGCATTAGTAGCCATAGGCCAAGAAAATCCCCTCTCCTGTTCCTATATTGTCAAACCAGAGACAGAGATTCCTTCCTTCTGTGATATTGTCGGACATTGGGCAGAACCATTTATTCGGGCTTTGGTGGGTATGAATTTAATTCAAGGTTTTGCTGATGGGACTTTTCAGCCAGATGAAGGGATGACCCGCGCCCAATACACGGCTTTAATTGTCGCTGCTTTTAACCCCGCTGCTAAACGCCCTAGTCCCGAATTTACGGATATACCCAAGGATTTTTGGGCGGCGAGGGCTATTGAAATAGCCGCTAGAGGCGGTTTTGTAGGCGGATTTAGCGATCGCACCTTCCGTCAAGAGCAAAAGGTTCAACGGCTACAAATCATTGTCTCCTTGGTCAACGGACTGGGACTCTCGGCTACTAATCAAAAAACCTTAGTCTACAAAGACCAGAATAAAATTCCCGAATATGCCCAAACGGCAGTTACTATTGCTACTCAGCAGAAAATTGTCGTTAATTATCCAGATCCTGATTTGCTTGCACCTACTAGGGAAGCTACTCGTGCTGAAGTGGCAGCTATGGTCTATCAGGCATTGGTAGCTATTCAACGGACAAAAATTATTAATTCACCCTATATTGTTTTACAGATCAGCAATTGATAAGTACAATAGAAAACACTGCCTATCAATTTTGCCTCTGGTCAAAAACCAATTATGTAGCTAACAGTACATTAGGCTAGATGCGATGGGTGAAATATTTATACCTATTACCTATTGCCTACAATTTATAGCTCATGTTAACAACACCCACTATTACTCAAACTTTTGCGGCTCCTGCTGAATTAGCAGCTAAATTATTAACTCACTATAGCTTTGATCTCAATGGCTATAATACTGAGCATTTAATTGACAAATGGCAAGTAGAATATCCTATTCATTGGTTACACTTGGCAGTAATTGAGGCTTTGTATCAAGGTCGTTACAAAGCTATATCCGTACAACAAATTTTGACTTTTTGGCGGCGCAAGGGAGAGGCAACATACCATTTTAATATGGAATTTGAGCGCATGATTTGTAGCAAATTCCCGGAACGCCTCACCTGCCCCTCTTTATCAGTTTTACCACCTGCTAAACAGGAAATCAGGACTAAACAAGATCAAAATCCTCAATTTCCCCAATTATTACCAGCTAACGTTAGTTATAGTTATAATTACCAAATAAATGATCATTTATCGCCAGTAGCAGCTAACGAAAATGCTCAGGTAGAAAATACACAAGTCAGTCCGGCAGCAATTATGGAGGACATTTCACCTCAACCAGCACAGCAGTTGACTCCACTAACCGCTAATAATCCCCCCATTGGACAGTTTACCCCGCAAAAGAGCGATCGCACCGAATCTTTAACTTCCAAACTCAAAGCCCTGTCAACTGAAAATTTGGGGTTGGCCTTTTAGTTTGTTGTCTGTTTTTACCCATTACCCATTAATTTACTTCCTAAGTTCCATAACTGCTTTTAAACTTTTGCTACAATTACTATACAATCAATTTTTATACTATTAATTTATAGTAGTATATCCACTATATCCGCAATTTATTTTTGTGCCTTGACAGAACAATTAATTATCAAATATTATGAATAATGATACCGCTGTGATGGTTTCAGATTACACTCATGGACAGCAAACTGTTTATCGTATTTTAGACGCTAATTTAGACCGCGCTCGTGAAGGTTTGCGAATTATTGAAGAATGGTGTCGCTTTGGTTTAAATAATTCCCAATTATCTAGTATATGTAAACATTTGCGTCAAGAATTGGGTAGCTGGCATACGGCAGAAATACGAGCAGCACGAGATACACAGGGGGATCCAGGAACTGATTTAAGCCACCCCCAAGAGGAAGAAAGGGCTGATATTACATCTCTATTACAGGCTAATTTTTGCCGCGTGCAAGAAGCACTCAGAGTGTTGGAGGAATATGGTAAGCTTTATCATCCTCAAAAGAATATGCAAATGGGAACAGCCTGTAAGCAAATGCGTTATCAGGTTTATACCCTGGAAAGTAATTTGATGGGTTATCAGCGTCACCGTTTATTATGGCGATCGCATTTATATCTGGTAACATCTCCTATAGACAACCTCTTGGCCATTGTAGAAGCATCTCTTCAAGGCGGATTAACTCTGTTACAATATCGAGAAAAAAACGCTGATGATTCACTGCGTTTAGAAAGGGCTATAAAGTTACGGGAGTTATGTCACCATTACGGAGCTTTATTCATTATTAATGATCGGGTGGATTTAGCATTGGCCGTAGATGCTGATGGTGTACATTTGGGACAACAGGATATACCCATAGCTGTGGCTCGTCAATTACTGGGAAATCAGCGCATTATCGGCCGTTCTACCACAAATCCGCAAGAAATGCAAGGGGCAATTACCGAAGGTGCAGATTATATTGGTGTCGGACCTGTATATGAAACACCAACTAAAGCAGGTAAAGCCGCAGCGGGTTTAGAATATGTTAAGTATGTTTCTCAAAATTGTCAAATTCCCTGGTTTGCAATTGGGGGCATAGATGGGAGTAATCTGAATGATGTCATGAATGCGGGAGCGCAGCGTGTAGCGGTAGTGCGATCGCTCATGCAATCAGATCAACCTACCTTAGCAACGCAATATTTTATCTCTCAACTTCATCGAATTAAATAAGAACATTTTTATGTCTAAGCAAATTAGTCTCCAAGTCAACGGAGAAACTCGCAATTGTTTGTCCCCAACCCCTTTACCAGAATTACTTCAACAACTAGGTTTTAATCCTCGTTTAATTGCGGTAGAATACAACGGTGAAATATTACATCGTCAATTTTGGTCAGAAACTGAAATTAAAAATGGTGATTGTTTGGAAATAGTCACCATAGTGGGGGGTGGTTAATTCAATAAACAAGAAGAAGAAGATTCAGAAGTATATAACCAACGATGATAGTTTTTCCGATTTGCTAATTCCTTACCTTGACGGCCAAGTCTTTCTCGTAACTGTGAATCTTGACACAGACGATGAAAAGTTTGTAAGACCTGATAACCAGAATTAGGATTGACTAATAAACCATTTTCTTCATGATGAACTACATCTAAAACACTTCCCAAACGAGGAGCAATTACAGGTTTACCAAAATAACCTGCTTCTAAATAAACTAAACCAAAGTTATCTATAGTTTTATCCTCATGATTATCTGAATTTAACATAGCGAAAATATCGCAAGCTGCATAATAACCGGCTAAATCTCGTTCTGGTACATAGCCAGCAAAATGAACCTTGTTAGTAATTCTTAGTCTTTGAACTTGAGATCTTAGCTGGTTTTCACAAACTCCTGTACCGCAAATAATACAATGAACATCAAAACCAATGGTTAGCAATATAGGAATATTATCTATTACTCGATCAAAGTTTTGATATTTAACCAAATTACCAATAGAAAGAATGACAATTGCTGTTTCTGAAATATTATAATTTCGACGAATACGGTGACGTAAATCATCAATATGACTAAAACTAGTAGGAGTACCAAATCTTTCTGGTCTGACGACTGGGTTAATCACATGAGTAGGAGTATCTAAACGAAAAGTTTTTCTTAAAGAATTGCGAATATGAGAATTATTACAAACAATTCCATCAGCGCGTTTGAGAGTTAATTTTAATAGCCATCTCCAGAAAGGATTAGTAACTATAGGAAGTATATCATGATCATGTAAATAGATAAAAAAGCGAATTGGTAAAATATAACTGAGTACCAACAAAACCGGAAAATCATAACCAGAACACCATTCAATATAGCGGTAATGATAGCGAAAATATAATCTAATAGCTAGTAAAAAAGCAGCAGTGATATTCAAGCTAGATTGGAGGATATTTCCTAACCAGTTATCGCACCAAGCAGGAAAATAAAACCAACGATAAACAGGAAATTGTTGAGATTTATCGAATTTTTTATCTCCAGCACAACCACCTGCTAAGACAATTACTCGATCCGGATCTTGTAAACAACGATTATAGACATATTCACCAATTACAACCTCTTGTGGTCGGAATATTTGGGAAATTACTAAGATATCTGGATAAGCTGTTTTATCTCTAACTTGTAACCCTAGTTGCGATATATTTTCCATAAAAAAGCCCAATAAATTAACTAGAAATTCATCAAGATTCATTACTTACTTGCTGAATAGCAATCTCTCGATATTGCTAATACTATTTAACTGGTAATTTCCAGAAATTAGTGATTACAGGAATTGAGATCATCATCTGACAAAATAGAGTTACAGTTGCAACAACTTTAAGAAAATTAACAACACAAAGGTGATAGAAATAGGAATTTTAAAATGGTAGATATGAGCAGAAAATTGGCAATTTTTAAATCAGGTATTGACATTTCTGCTGGTCAGGAGGTAAAATTTTCACTTGCTAATTAATCCGCAAGATCCAAATAAACTTATATTATCAAACAGTTGGATAACAAAACTATAAATTTATTAACTATTTTGTCAACAATTATTTTTGAATTTGCTCAATATTGAACAAGTTATCTGCATAATTATTGAAGATGGTTATAACTGATCATTGACACTTCCGTGAGATTAAAGTAATTTCACTATTTTCTCTATAATACTGTAAATATTGGCTATTTTCTTGCCATATCGCCAGAAAGTATCTAGCCATTTTTCATCTGCATAATCTTCACAAAATTATGCCTTCCTACCTACTAGCCCATTATTTTCACCTTTGTTTGACATGATTTCTTTGAAAACTTATAGTATCAATCATTGCATTTATTCAGCATATTAAGCGAATAATTTTGGACATATTTGCTACAGTACCATCATGAATGATACAAATTAATTTTTTGATCACCAATCCAAATAATTAATTAATTCCAAAGTTTTTTGACAATGGGGATATTTCACGGTACGGTTATCAACATTAAAAATTCTTCTTAATTTACAGCCTAACCAATATAACCAACGTTAGATTAAAGGTAGTGCCATAGATTATTGCACTCTGCCTTTCTCAACAAAAGCCAGCGTCAAAATACAGTTGTCGTCTTCAATGCGTTATGAATAAAAAAATACAAGGATTTCTCAGCCCCCTATTTAAAACTGTCTTTATCCTCATCTTAGTAGTAACTTTGGCCTTTAGCCATGGTGGTGATGCCCTAGCAGCCCGTTCTGGTGGTAGAATTGGAGGTGGTTCTTTTAGAATGCCTTCTAGCCGTACCTATGCACCCCGTAATATGCCTAGTAGTGGCGGTTACTACGCTCCTTATGGCGGTGGTTTTGGTTTTCCCTTTCTTTTACCCTTGTGGGGTTTTGGCGGCGGTTTTGGCGGCTTGTTTGGGATTTTGATCTTTTTTGCTATGGCGAATTTTTTAGTCCAAACCTTCCGCCGTGTTACTAGTGGAGAAACGGAAGAAGTAAGTTATAGTAGTAACCCTTCTGTGTCCGTAACTCGCTTACAAGTTGGGTTATTAGCTCAAGCCAGAGATTTACAAACCGAACTGAATCACATTGCGGAAACTGCTGATACCAATACTCCAGCAGGAAGAAGCGAAATTTTACAAGAGGCTAGTTTAGCTTTACTGCGTCATCCTGAATACTGGGTATATGCGGGTAGTGGAACTCAACAAGCAAAGTTAAATGCCGCAGAATCCCAATTTAATCGTTTATCTTTAGCTGAACGCAGTAAGTTTAGCGAAGAAACCCTCTCTAATGTGAATAATCAACTAAAAGCTGTTTTGAGCAAAGAAGCTTTATCTGGGGAAGATAACCCCACCCGCTTAATTAGCCAAGGTCCTGGAGAATATATTATTGTCACCTTGTTAGCAGCGACTTTAGGTAAATGTCAAATTCCGGCTATTAATAGCGCTGATGATTTGCGTCAAGCTTTGCGTCAAATTGGTAGTCTTGGAGGTGAACAACTGTTAGCGATTGAAGTTTTGTGGACTCCCCAAGCGCCAGGAGATACATTGACATCAGATGATTTGTTTGCGGAATATCCTGATTTGAAGTTAGTGTAATTGAGGATTAGGGCTGAAAGCAGTTAGAAGTGACTTGTAATCGAAAATTGCGACATTCGTTTTAAGATTATTGATGTCATAATTGAGGAAACTACCATTTTTAATCCTACTGCTGTACAAGCCCTAACCTGTCTCAGGGTTTGCCAGATGGTCTCTAACAGCTTTCTAGACATCCACTTAATTCGGTTTAATGAAATTAAGGGATATATAAGTAGGTTGGCGTTAAAAATTGTCGTTATGACAAGGGAACAGGGAACAGGGAACAGGGAACAGGTTTTGGGCAACTTTACTTTTCGTTACTTATGTCGGTTTTTTTCCGCTCACCTACTTAGCACTTACCGATGTTATGAGGTACAAAATCACCCCACCCCCAACCCCCTCCCCGCAAGCAAGGAGGGGGCTATGATGTACTTTACTACAAAGGGATCTGCTGTATATACGATGTTATGAGGTACAAAATCACCCCACCCCCAACCCCCACCCCCCAACCAAGGAGGGGGGTATGTTTTACTTTACAACAAAGGGATCTGCTGTATATACATTTTGGCAGGTGATGAAATGGAAATTTTAATCTTTCCTGAAGGAAATTGGAGGTTTATTGATGAAACCTAATTTTGCTGAAATGTCGAGGTCTGAATTAATAGCTTATGTACGGAGAAACCACGATGACTGGGAGGCTTTAGATATTCTGGTTAGTCGTCGTACTCGTGATTCAGAAGCTACATGGTACGCGCCAATGGTGACAGCAGAAGGTGTACCAATAGAAGAAAATATCCGGTTAGGGGAACAAGCTATTCAGGAACGAATTGCCTTAGAGAAAAAGTCCACTTGGATTACAATGACTATTGAAACAGCGGAGGAAGTCGCTAAGGAAATTATGAAATCTGTTGAGTCGAGGGAAGAAAAAAAGAAAATCAATCAATAATCTCAGAATCAATAGCCTTTGATAAGACGATGTTTGAAAAGTTTCCGTATAAATCGCAACTACACAAACAAAGTCTACCTGCGTGGACTAATCAAATCAAGGACTCTGAACCCACCTTCGTGAGTTTCGTCTTTGTAGCCGCGACTTCTAGTCGCCCAAGAAAGTATGAATTTAGACTGAAATATTAACTATTTTGGAAACTGTCCTTCTCGCACTTCCACAGCGTAATCTTGTACAGCTTTGGTAATTGTTTCTCGCAAGTTTGTATAAACTTTAGCGAATGGTGGTTGTTTTTCCGAAAGTCCCAAAATGTCAGAAGTGACTAATACTTGACCATCACAGCTAGAACCTGCACCGATACCAATCGTAGGAATACGGATTTTTTGAGTGATTTCCATTGCTAGTTTGGTGGGAATATGTTCCAATACTATCGCAAAAACACCGGCCTTTTCCAGTGCGATCGCTTCCTTGAAAATTCTCTCTCCTGCTGACTGGGTTTTTCCTTGTTGTCGTAATCCTAACTGATGAATTGATTGGGGTGTTAAACCAATATGACCCATAACGGGAATCCCCGCTTGTACTAGTCTGGTAATGATAGCAACCATTGCGGGATAGCCACCTTCCAATTTTACCGCCTGCGCTCCTGTTTCTTTCAAGACTCTACCAGCAGATTGCATAGCTTGGGAAATACTTTCTTGATAAGTCAAAAATGGTAAATCAACTACAACCAAAGCACTTTTCACGCCACGACAGACAGACTTAGCATGATGTATCATTTCATCTAAGGTGATTGGTAATGTCGTTTCATAACCCAGGATTACCGCGAGAGAATCACCAACCAGAATCAAGTCTACACCAGATATATCTAAAAGTCGAGCGATCGCATAATCCCAGGCAGTTAACGCTACAATCCTCCGTTCCTGTTGTTTCCACTGAGTTAATAATTGAGTAGTAACTGACATAAATAATTGTTTAATTGTTAATTATCACCCAAATATGCCATTTCTCACATTTTACAAAAAATATACTGGAGATAAAGAGAGAGGACAATCCCCAGATTACCTAAAGTCCCTATAAAACTTTCAAGTCCTAGCAAATCCTTATACTAAGTATAAAATTTTAATACAGACCCTAAAATGTAGACATTTGCTAATTCTCTTCCTCTGTGTTCTCTGTGCATCTGCGGTTCTATAAAAAAATATATTTACTTATGCGTAAAATAGCGAATAGAGGGACAGAGGTTAAAGACCTTGCCAAGGAAACTATACCTTAGATATGCACATTTGTAAAATAGATTTAACAAAATGTTAAATCTTTCTATAATAGGAAAATCAAATATATTAGTTTACAAAACTTCAGAAATAACTTATTGAATTTTGATGTATTGTGGGGTAAGCTACAAATCAGAGTGATGTGCAGTTTTTTCTCCCTTGCTCATCCCATAACTAAATCGGTCTTCAGAGAAAATGCGTATTTGACCAATCTTTACCCGCTTGAGGGGGATAGATCAGGAAAAAAGAGAATTACAGCCAACCAGGTTAATAACTGGAATGTAGTTTTCCCGTAAAGTTCCGCAGAAGACCAATAAAGGCCAGTTAATCTTAATCAAATCGGTTGAGTGGGATATGCTTTCCTCAAGATGAAAAGATTTTGTATAGCTGGGACGAAAAACAACAGCGTCAAAAGAGTACGTCTGAACCATGGTCAAAAATAAGTTATGGTAATTGTGACTATAACTTAATTTGTGCATCCGCACTGCCACCATAGAAACTAATCGCCCCAAAATATAAGCAAAACTTATAATCTTATTAAGAACGAATAAAGAGTAAGAATGAGAAGAAGTTGCACATAACGTGATTTGATAGTAGAAAGAAAGACTTCTTGGAAGAAAAATATGTCTTACGCGCAAACTAAGACTCAGGCTAAGTCTGGGTATCAAGCTGGGGTTAAAGATTACAGACTAACTTATTACACACCGGATTACACACCCAAAGATACAGATTTACTAGCAGCATTTCGGATGACTCCCCAACCTGGAGTTCCTCCCGAAGAAGCTGGTGCGGCGGTAGCTGCTGAGTCTTCCACTGGTACTTGGACAACAGTTTGGACAGACTTACTCACCGACCTAGATCGCTACAAAGGTCGTTGTTATGATATCGAACCAGTTCCTGGTGAAGATAACCAATATATTTGTTATGTTGCTTATCCCTTGGACTTGTTTGAAGAAGGTTCTATCACCAACGTATTAACCTCCATCGTCGGTAACGTATTTGGTTTCAAAGCTTTACGGGCTTTACGTTTGGAAGACATTCGTTTTCCAGTAGCTTACATCAAGACCTTCCAAGGTCCTCCTCACGGTATCCAAGTAGAGCGCGACAAATTGAACAAATATGGTCGTCCTCTGTTGGGTTGTACAATTAAGCCCAAATTAGGTCTTTCCGCGAAGAACTACGGACGTGCTGTATACGAATGTTTACGTGGTGGTTTGGACTTCACCAAAGACGACGAGAACATCAACTCAGCACCATTCCAAAGATGGCGCGATCGCTTCTTGTTCGTAGCTGAAGCTATCAACAAAGCCCAAGCAGAAACCGGCGAAATCAAAGGTCACTACCTGAACGTTACCGCTCCTACCTGCGAAGAAATGTTGAAACGGGCTGAGTACGCTAAAGAACTCAAAATGCCCATCATCATGCACGACTACCTCACCGCAGGTTTCACCGCTAACACCACATTGGCTCGTTGGTGTCGTGATAACGGTATTCTGTTGCACATTCACCGTGCTATGCACGCTGTAATTGACCGTCAGAAAAACCACGGTATCCACTTCCGCGTATTAGCTAAAGCCCTCCGCTTGTCTGGTGGTGATCACATCCACACCGGTACAGTTGTTGGTAAATTAGAAGGTGAACGCGGTATCACCATGGGCTTCGTTGACCTATTACGTGAAAACTACGTTGAGCAAGACAAGTCTCGCGGTATTTACTTTACCCAAGACTGGGCTTCTTTACCCGGTGTAATGGCCGTTGCTTCTGGTGGTATCCACGTATGGCATATGCCCGCGTTGGTAGAAATTTTTGGTGATGACTCCGTACTACAATTCGGTGGTGGTACTTTAGGACATCCCTGGGGTAACGCTCCTGGTGCTACAGCTAACCGCGTAGCTTTGGAAGCTTGTATCCAAGCTCGTAACGAAGGACGCAGCATGGCTCGTGAAGGTAACGATATTATCCGCGAAGCTGCTAAGTGGTCTCCCGAGTTGGCCGTTGCTTGCGAACTATGGAAAGAAATTAAATTCGAGTTTGAAGCAATGGATACCGTCTGATGAAGAGTTAAAAGTTAAAAGTTGAAGGATAAAAACGAATAAATTTTCTTAATTTTGACTTTTGACTTTTAACTTTTGACTTATTGAGGGCTGGGTCAAGCATGGATTTAAAGCAAATTGCGAAAGAAACAGCTAAAACTCTCCAAAGCTACCTGACTTATCAGGCATTGAGGACTGTATTGGCGCAGCTAGGCGAAACAAATCCACCTTTAGCACATTGGTTGCAAAACTTCTCTGCTGGAAAAATTCAAGACGGAGAAGCTTATATTGAGGAATTGTTTCTGGAAAAGTCAGATTTGGCTTTGCGGATTATGACTGTCAGGGAACATATAGCGGCAGAAGTAGCAGAGTTTTTACCAGAAATGGTGATAACCGGGATTCAGCAGGCCAATATGGAACAACGTCGCCAGCATCTCGAACGCATCACGCAGTTAAATTTATAAATTCCTAGCCCAAAGACACCAAAGACAAACAATATCTGATTCTGATTTAGATATTGGATTGACGATCTCGGATTTTAGATTGACCTCACCCTCAAGTTTAAAAGCTCAGAAATTTTAGACTTGGGAGTTGCAATTTTTATGTCCTCAAGGATGGCGATTGTACTGATTTTTTTAATCTAAAATCTAAAATCTAAAATCTAAAATCTAAAATCTAAAATTCCCAATCAGTTAACCAAGTAGTAAAAATATCCCCCACTTATCAAAAGCTATGCAAACTTTACCAAAAGAGCGTCGTTACGAAACCCTTTCTTACCTTCCCCCTCTGTCTGACGCGCAAATCGCTAAACAAGTTCAATACATTTTGAACCAAGGTTACATTCCTGCTATTGAGTTCAACGAAACTTCTGAACCTACAGAACTTTACTGGACAATGTGGAAGTTACCTTTATTCGGCGCTAAATCTACTCAAGAAGTATTAAGCGAAGTTCAATCTTGCCGTTCTCAGTATTCCAGTCACTATATCCGTGTTGTTGGTTTTGACAACGTTAAGCAGTGTCAAGTTCTTAGCTTCATCGTTCACAAACCCAGCAGATACTAAAATCTGATTTGGTTTAATCAAGCTTATTTATACCCTGGTGAGAGATAGAGTTTTCTATCTCTCTTTTTTTAGTTTTTGGTACAGAATATAATGGTCGGTTGAGTTGCACATACAAAAGGCTAAAGGTGGTAATTATGCAACACATTACTATTAATGAAGCTTACTATAATCGTGCAGTTGCTAATTATTTTTTGGGAAATGTTCATGAAGCATTGAAAGACTGTAATGAATCTTTGGAAATTAATTCTAATAATACCAAAACTTTAATTGCTAGGGGTATAGTTTACTCTGCTTTAGGAGCAATAGAAGATGCTATTAATAATTACAATAGAGCCTTAAAAATTAATCCAAATAGTTTGAGAGGAGATGAAAATAAGGCTATATCTGATTATAGTAGAGCATTGCAGATTAATTTTTATAAGGCCGATGGTTATTATAACAGAGGAAATTCTCGCTATGCATTAGGAGATAAACATGGGGCAATAGCCGATTATAATATAGCACTGGAAATTAATCCTGATAAAGCTGATGCTTACTATAATAGGGGCGAAATTGGTTATGAATTAGGAGATAAATTTAATGCAATTGAAGATTTTAAAAAAGCAGCAGAGATATATAAGCATAAAGGCCAAGAAATAGATTATCAAGATGCTATTGAAAAAATAAAATCATTTTATCAGTCTGAACAAAGAGAGGAAGATAGAGAAAATAAAAATGAAATTAACTTTCATCAAAATTACGTTAGTTATTCATTTGATGCTTTGCTTCAACATCAAGATATGTGGGAACAATTACTTAAAGATTTTAATATAAAATGTAGTTGGCAAATAGTAAGTAGAAAAAATAAGAAATTTATTAGAATTAAATTTTATGGAACTGATGAAAAATGTTTAATATTGAGTCAAAAGTTAGCAGAATATAAAGAATCTCATCTTAAAAATATCAAAAGTGATTTTGATACTAATATAAATAATGAAGCAACACAAACAGAAAGTTTAATAGATAATACTGCTCAAGAATTTGATAAGATTGGTGATAATAACTACCCTGTTCAATTCGAGAGAGATAACTGTGATAGCTGGCTAGATTGTGGTTATATCAATGACATCATAAACCCTTATGAAGTATACTAGATTGAAATGGAATATAAAATTTCTCGTCACGCACAAACAGAAATGGAAAGACGAAATATTTCTCTTCCTCAAGTTGAATCTGTTTTAGACAGTCCCCAACAAATTTTACTCGAAAGAGAAGGACGGAAAGTATATCAATCAAAAGTTGATTTTGGTAACGGAAAAATATTTTTACTGCGTGTTATTGTTGCAGATGATGTTGAACCCAAAGTTGTGATTACGGTTTACAGAACTAGCAAAATTGAGAAATATTGGAGTGAATCATGAAAATTACTTATGACCCAGAAGTTGACGTTTTAAGAATTATCTTCAGTAATGTGGAAATAGAAGAAAGTGATGAAGAAAAACCAGGAATCATTTTAGACTATGACGAAGCTGGAAATATTATAGGAATTGAAATTATAGATGCATCTAAACGTATAGATAACCCCTGTTCAGTTGAGTATTCTGTCAGTAATTAATAACAATTATGCAGAATTTCCTCGAATTGTGGAAAATTGGTAAGCTTAGTTAAATTGGTTTTCTTTAACTTAATCTATAATTCAAAGTTAGGATAGTTATATAGTAATCCTCAACGATATGTAAGAGTTTAACCAGGCTCAAATACTTATAAAATAACAATTGTTATCTACGTATTTTCTCACGATGGGGGTAGGATTGCTATATGTGCCTTATTTACCAGCCATCTACCGCAATAGTTCTGTTAAAAAACGTCCTCCCTAAAACTAACAATTATGACACAGCTAAAAAATAGTCAAAATGAATCCTTGCCAGTAGAAGAGTTCTTCAACAAGCAGTGGAAAATTTATCAAAAGGTACTCAATAATAATTACATGAGTCATAATGAAATTTATGGAATACTACATAAATTTCTTGTTAGTAACTTTCAAAAACCCTTTAAAATGCTTGATTTAGGATGTGGTGATGCCAGTTTCACTAGTCTGGTATTATCAAATACTAATATTACCTCCTATCATGGTGTAGACTTATCCATAGCTGCATTAGAAATTGCCCAAGGGAATTTAGAAAATATTAATTGTGACATAACTTTAATTCAGGGAGATTTCTCAGAAGTAGTCCCTGCTTTGGCATCAGATCAAGAGCATAGATTTGATGTAATTTTCACCTCTTTCGCGCTGCACCATCTTCAGCTTCAGCAAAAAGAGCATTTTATTAACCAGCTACAAAATCTACTGATTCCGGGAGGTGTTTTGATATTAATTGATATTATTCGTCAAGAAACAGAAGACCGAGATAGTTACATTCTCCGCTACCTAGATAATGTGCAAAAATACTGGTCTTTACTCACCCCAGAAGAGTATTCAATGGTCGAGGAGCATATTTCCACCAGCGATTTTCCCGAAACTCAACAAACTATCCAAGAAATGTGTCAAAAATCGGGTTTTAATCAGTTCAAATGCCTCTACCGTGACCAGTTAAACACTACACAATTATTATGCTTTTCTCAGGAATTGTCATCATCTTAAATAATTAAGTAACAAATTAAACAATTCAACAAGTAAACAATTAAACAATTAAACTTTATGAACGTGACAATTACTGGTACTATTGAACGTCGAAATATTGTCCTTGGTGTCTGGGTTTTTGTGACAGAAGATGGTGTCACTTACCAAATCCTCAAAAGTGCTGATAAAAATCTACTCAAATCAGGACAAAAAGCCAAAGTCACAGGAGAGGTAAGAAATGATCTGATGACAACCGCAATGATTGGTCCTATTTTAGAAGTTCATTCTTTTCTGGTCATATCATAATATAATCTGTTAAGTTTTTGACACTCTGCGGTCTAAAGACACACAGATTCTTTATTTATCAGAAAATCAAAATTTCAATTCTTTAGTTTATATAAAATCAGTTTTAAGTTATCAAATTCCCTTTCTAAGATAGAAGCAAAGACCAAAAATCGCCATAAACACGACCTCATAGTAGTAATTAATATGACTCAAGTATCAGAATCTTTGGATTTGTCCACAGATAAAGCTCTAGATCGTGATTGTACAACATTATCCCGCCACGTTCTCCAACAATTACATAGTTTTGGACCCGATGCCCAGGATTTAAGTGCGCTGATGAATCGCATCGCTTTAGCGGGTAAATTAGTGGCTCGTCGTTTGAGTCGGGCTGGTTTAATGGAGGGGGTGCTAGGATTTACTGGAGAAGTCAACGTCCAGGGGGAATCTGTAAAAAAGATGGATGTTTACGCGAATGAAGTATTTATCTCTGTTTTCAAGCAAAGCGGCTTAGTTTGTCGTCTGGCTTCCGAGGAAATGGAAAAACCCTACTATATCCCGGAAAATTGCCCCATTGGTCGTTATACGCTGCTTTATGACCCCATTGACGGCTCATCGAACACAGATAATAATCTCAGTTTAGGTTCTATTTTTGCCATTCGTCAACAGGAAGGAGCAGATATTGATGGGGAAGCTAAGGATCTGCTTACAGATGGGCGCAAGCAATTAGCAGCGGGATATATTCTATATGGACCTAGCACTATGCTAGTGTATACCATAGGTACGGGAGTGCATTCCTTTATTCTTGATCCTAGTTTAGGTGAATTTATTCTCTGTGAAGAGAATATTAAAATGCCCAATCATGCCGCGACCTATAGTGTTAATGATGGTAACTTCTGGCAATGGGATGAACCCTTTAGAGAATATATTCGTTATGTTCATCGTACAGAAGGATATAGTTCCCGTTACAGTGGGGCAATGGTGAGCGATATTCACAGAATATTATTACAGGGTGGGGTATTTCTGTACCCAGGAACATTACAAAAACCAGAAGGTAAATTACGTCTGTTGTATGAAACTGCTCCCTTAGCGTTTTTAATTGAACAAGCTGGGGGTAAAGCGACCACAGGAACAATGGATATTTTAGATGTAGTTCCCAGCAAACTGCATCAACGGACACCTTTAATCATTGGTAGTAAAGAGGATGTAGAAAAAGTGATGTCTTTTATGCCAAAAAATCATTAAAGTTACAGCATTTATCCGTATGCCAAAGTCCAGATATTCATGATAAAACTCTTGTGGTGCAAACATCTTGTCCACATAGGGTGTACCTAACTGTAATTGAAAGTGCTGTCAGTTAAGAAAAATATCGGTTGGGTAGAAAAAGTAAAACCCAACCTGACAAAACGGGAAAGTCAAGTAAAAACTCACAGAAATAGATAATTTTTGTGGCACTTTTGCTGGAAAACTACTGTAACTCCAATTCTGGACCTTATGCCTATAATCTTTCAAAATCTGGTTTTTACGTACCTGTTATGCCAAATATGAGCTTATTTACCCCATAACCCATACAAATAAAGGGTTTCATTGTTTTTGATATCGAATTGAGATCAAATTCAGCAATGAATTAAGGTAAAATGCTGACAATATAAGGATTTCTAAGTACCTAAGAACCTAAAATCCAAAACCTAAAATCCAAAATCCTATGGTATCTGCGTCCTTGCTGTGTGACTCATGAACTCTTTAAAGACTAAAGTCAAGCTATTCTCACCTATAAAGGAGATATAGGGTTAGGAACTTACCCTTTACCTCTTGCAAAATCTAAAATCTAAAATCTAAAATCTAAAATCCTATGGTCAGTTTGCTAGAAAATCCATTGCGCGTTGGACTACAACAACAAGGGATGCCCGAACCACAAATTATCGTCATCTTTGGTGCTTCTGGAGATCTAACCTGGCGTAAGTTAGTACCGGCGCTGTACAAATTGCGGAGAGAAAGACGTATTCCTGCCGAAACCACCATTGTGGGTGTAGCGCGTCGAGAATGGAGTCATGAATACTTCCGCGAGCAAATGCAAAAAGGCATGGCAGAAGCTCATGCTAATGTGGAATTAGGTGAACTTTGGCAGGACTTTTGCCAAGGTTTATTTTACTGTCCTGGGAATATAGATGACCCCTGTGGATACCAAAAACTGAAAACCCTATTAGCTGAACTAGACGAGAAACGAGGAACAAGGGGAAACCGAATGTTTTACCTCTCTGTTGCCCCTAATTTCTTCCCTGAAGCCATTAAACAGCTAGGGTTAGCGGGAATGCTAGAAGACCCCGACAAACAGCGTTTAGTCATCGAAAAACCCTTTGGTCGTGATTTAGCCTCCGCTCAAAACCTCAACCAAGTAGTACAAAAGGTTTGTAAAGAAAACCAAGTTTATCGTCTTGACCATTACTTGGGCAAAGAAACAGTCCAGAACTTGCTGGTTTTCCGCTTTGCTAATGCCATTTTTGAACCTTTGTGGAATCGGCAATTTGTAGATCATGTGCAAATTACCGTCGCCGAAACCGTGGGAGTAGAAGACCGGGCGGGTTATTATGAAAGTGCCGGCGCGTTGCGGGATATGCTGCAAAATCACCTCATGCAGCTTTACTGTTTAACGGCTATGGAAGCGCCTAACTCTATGGATGCTGATAGTATCCGCACGGAAAAGGTTAAAGTGTTACAAGCAACTCGTTTAGCTGATGTGAATAATTTGTCAAAATCAGCAATTCGCGGACAATACAGCGCGGGTTGGATGAAAGGTCAACAGGTGGCAGGGTATCGAGATGAACCAGGTGTTAATCCTGAATCTACTACTCCTACCTACGTGGCCATGAAGTTTATGGTGGATAACTGGCGTTGGCAAGGTGTTCCTTTTTACTTACGAACTGGCAAGCGGATGCCGAAAAAGGTGAGTGAAATTGCCATTCATTTCCGCGAAGTTCCTTCGAGAATGTTCTCCTCTGCGGCTCAACAGGTAAACGCCAACGTTTTAGCCCTGCGAATACAACCTAATGAAGGTATTTCCCTCCGGTTTGATGTGAAAATGCCCGGTGGTGATTTCCGTACCCGTTCCGTAGATATGGATTTTAGCTACGGTTCTTTAGGTATTTCCGCTACTTCTGATGCCTATGATCGTCTCTTCCTTGATTGTATGATGGGCGACCAAACTTTGTTTACACGGGCAGACGAAGTAGAAGCAGCTTGGCAAGTAGTTACACCTGCCTTGTCTGTATGGGATTTACCAGGTAATCCTGCGAATATTCCCCAATATGAAGCCGGTACTTGGGAACCAGCAGAAGCAGAATTATTAATTAACCAAGACGGCCGCCGCTGGCGCAGACTTTAATTGGTCATTGGTCATTGGTCATTGGTCATTGGTCATTAGCAAAACAACCAACAACAGACAACGGACTACTGACCACTGACAACCAACAACTAACAACTAACACTATTAACTATGGTTTCTCAAGCACCTACGATTTTCCCCTTGCAAGCTCCTAAGGATGTTTCTCTCTCTGATATTGAGGTGGAACTGAATCAAGTTTGGCAAAGTTACGGTATTTCTGGAGAAGACGGGGCTTTACCCGCTGCTACCCGCGCAACAACTTTTACTTTAGTAGTTTACGAACCGGAGGAAACTCAGTTTTTGTTAACTGCAACCGGCTTTTATCGTGGTCCAGTGGATGGTATTCTCGGACCTCAAACTAAAACTGCTTTGCAGGAAGTTCAGAAAAAGCATCATCTCCCGGAAACCGGTACTGCTACTCCAGAAACTCTCACGGCTTTACGGGCTGAATTTTTCCAAATGCAGCACTCAGGTCCAAATGGAGATAATCATGGTGCGGCTATGGGCTATACTTTTAGTCCTACCAGTCCTACTATCGCTGATGAAATTGCTACCCGTAATCCTTGCCGGATTATTGCTTTATGTCCCATTGCTGGTGATGATGAAGGTGTCAAAGCCCAAGTTTCTACCTATTGTCCCATGCAAAAGCAATCTTCTAGCACTCTTGTTTGTTGTGAGTACATTACCCTGACTGGTACTGCTACAGCTTTAGAACGCATTGGCGGGATGATTCCGGCTTTGTTAATTGGTGGTTTACCTAAGTTCCTGTGGTGGAAAACTACACCTGATGCCGCTAATGCTTTATTTAAACGTTTAGCATCGGTATGCAATAATGTCATTGTTGACTCCTGTAACTTTAATACGCCAGAGGATGATTTACTCAGCTTGCAACAATTGGTAGAATCTGGTATACCTCTAGCTGATCTCAATTGGCGACGTTTATCAGCATGGCAAGAACTGACCGCAGAAGCTTATGATGCACCTAACCGCCGTGCAGCCCTCAAGGAAATTGATCGTGTCAATATTGACTATGAAAAAGGTAATGCCGCTCAAGCATTACTATATTTAGGTTGGTTAGCTAGTCGCTTGGAATGGCGACCAGTTTCCTATAGACAGGAAAAGGGTGATTATGACATCACATACATTAATTTCCTCTCTTCAGACCAAAGACACATCGAAGCTGAGTTAGCAGGAGTTCCCATTGCTGATATTGGCGAAATTGTCGGTGATTTAATTGGTTTACGCTTGAGTTCTACTAATATTCAAGCCAATTGTGGCACTGTAATTTGTTCAGAAACGGGCGGTTGTATGCGAATGGAAACCCACGGAGGCGCTCAGTCTACTGGGTTGTTTCAACAGGTAACTTCTCTTTCTGAACAAAAGGCAGAAGCTTTGTTAAGTCAACAGGTACAACGCTGGGGACGGGAAGCTTTATTTGAGGAAAGTCTCACTCTCATTGGTAACACTATTAAGTTAGGGTAATGGGTAATGGGTAATGGGTAATACCATTACCCATGCCACTGTAGTGAGGGTAGCATTTGAAAATGTGATCATTATAATGATATTAAATTGTGCTAATCTACTTTTGATTTGATCAAGTCTTTCTGTGGTGTGTTAAGGAAAGCCTTGCAACAAAACACACCTCTAGAAATTAATATCAAATTAATATCGGCAAATAGCCGCTACTTTCACCCCGCGAGGCATTGCTTCTGGTTCAAGGGTATAAACTCTACCACCATTTAATATGGTATGAATTACCGCGAGATCTAACATATCTTCATCATTTGGTGCTGGTTCTGCGTGTAACTCAACTGTGCCATTTTGTAAATCAAATTTACCCCATATATGTTGTTTTAGAGGCACAAACAAGGTATCAACTCTTTGATAATATGCAGCCGGAATAATTGTTTTTATGTCATTAATAATCTTGGTACTGTCTTCCCCTGCTAATTGCAAATAAACAGCCATTATATCTTCATATTCTTGTTGAAATAAAGGAGCAACAATTTCCCAAGCCGCGCTATTTAATTCTTCTGTTTTCATCAGTTCTACATTGCCAGTAATACCTGTTTCTAAAAAATGTGGATAGGTGTTAGCCTTTTGATAAATTGGTAATAAATAATCTACTCCTGCTAATATTAAAGGTGCTTTTTCCTCTCTTAAAGTTTCATGTAATGCAGTATCAACAGCATAACAAAAATTTAAAATTTCTCGCTCATGTTTTTCCCGATCTGAACTACCCTGTCCATGGACAGAACCCGGTTTTTGAGCAGCATAACTTACACTTCTAGGTGTACCAATTCTGTGCTGTACACCTTTTTGAAATTCATCTTCTAGAAGTGTTTCCTCCAGATTTTGAGGCATATCTTCTACTACTATTTCCTCAAGTTTATAGCGCGTTCCTGAGTAAAATTTGACATAATTTTGACTCAATGCTAAAATATAGAATTTTCCATCATTATTTATCAGTTCTAGTAAAGGTTTGATATGAAAATTATTGCCAACAATTGCTAATTGGGGAAAGGAAATTGGTAAACAATAGTAACGAAATAAATTTGGAGAACTAAAAATTACTAACCCTTGATTTTGATTTTCCCAAAAAGCAATATTGTCTAATTCCATCGCTGGTTTAAGCAAATTTACTGAATCCGTAGAACGTAAACCTATTTCATCTAAGCGTTTTTCCGCTTCTCGAATTAAATTTTTAAACCGAATGGGATTTTGTCGTGTTTCTCCCCCTAATCTTTCCACGGGTAGATACAAAGAAACGCAAGGATATTGAGGATTTTGAACTAAATTTTTGAGTTCATCAAAAGAAAATATAGTCATAGATTTTATCCACAAAGAATGACTAGAGAATATAAATTCTATTCAACTCTTGATATGACAATTTTACATCTTTCTTTTGATAAAAAATTACCCGCTTTCTCTGCCTTTTTATAGATAGAATAAGAGACGGGTGTACAAATAAATATAAATTGTTATTATTTCCAGCCGGAATTATTGCTTTTTCAAAATACTGGGAATTGTTGCTAAAATGCGGGTGGCAATTTCTGCTGGTGTTTCGCCAGCAGTAATGGTAATATGTAAATCAGCTTGGGAATACTTATGTTGACGTTGTTCTAAAAGCGATGTTAATTTACTTTGAGGATCGGCATTTTGTAGCAGTGGTCTGGTATTATCTCCTGTCAAGCGCTCTAATATTGTTTGTATTGGTACATCTAACCAAACTACCAAACCATGATGAAGATAACCCCAATTTTGCTGCTGCATGACAATACCGCCACCCGTAGCTACAATTAACTTAGTATAGGCACAGACTTGAGCTAAAACATTACTTTCCAATTCACGAAAATCAGCCTCACCATTTTCCGTAAATATTTCGTTGATAGATTTACCCGCTGTTTTCACTATGATTTCATCGGTATCAACAAATCTATAACCGATTTCCTGTGCGAGTAATTTTCCTACGGTTGTTTTCCCAACTCCCATCATTCCAATTAAGTAGAGATTAACCCCTTTTAATAAATTAGTCACCAGTTTTTTTCTCCTGTTAAATTATTAATTATTATGGCTTTTTTTGATTAATTTTGGTAATTATAGCCGTAATCTACATCTTAAACATAAGGATTAAATCAACCGCAGAGACTCTTCATAGCATGAAAAAGGAAGAAAGGAAATCTCTTTTTAAGAGTCTTACAGTGATTTTTAGGTAAATAAACTACATTTTCAAGTCTCACGCCAAGGCGCAAAGTCGCAAAAGAAGAAAGGAATATAAAAACAAAAGTGTGGTACAAGTACATTAAAATTGCTGTAAATTAGCGTTTAGGCGGCTTATTTTCGTCCCTATCTTCAAAATCATCATCTTCAAGAAAATCCCAATCATCATCTGCTTGATTTTTATTCGGTTCTTGATAAGGAGGAATAATTACCCGATAATCAGCATCATAAATCGCCTCGGTTTTACCGACAGCAGTATTTTTAGGTTCTTGGGAACTGTAGGAATAAACGGAACTAGTTCGGGAATTACTTTCAGGGGAAGTTTTTGGTACTGATTCTAAATTTTCACTATCATCCCAATCATCTTGATCTTGATTTGTATCCCAATCATCTTGATCATTAAATTGACTCGCGGGAGTTTGGGGAGAACCGTTAGAAGGTGGAGCATTTTGTTGAATACGCTGGGAAGTATTGGGAGGCGATTTAGGTATAGATTGTTGTTCTTGTAAATTCAAATTAGTAGCAAATTTTAATAAACTGGTAATTACTAAAGATGTAAAAACACCAGCGATTATACTCAATAAAACCCACAATCCCAATGGTAGTGATCGACTTCGCACTCCCAAAAATACTAAAGGCAGCGATGGCAAAAAATTTTGAACTAATATAGTGATTAGCCATAAGATTGTTGTCACCAAAATAATTAAACGAATTGTACCCATAAAAAAATTTAAAGTTGAACAGAAGTTAAAAATACCTGAAAATAAAATCGCCGCAGATCAAAAATTATAAATTTTCACAAAATATGATCTTCACAGATAAATCATAAAATTAATCAAATTCATCCATCTTTATCTGTGGGGTGGGCATCTTGCCCGCCCGTTTTTTACCTACTACAAATGACCTGACCATCGCTGTATAGGAACACAATCAATATCCAACTGATCTAAAGCACGAGCAACCACAAAATCCACCAAATCCTCAATAGTTTGAGGATTGTGATACCAAGCGGGAATAGCGGGAACAATTCTCACGCCGGTTTCTGCTAGAGTGGTTAAGTTACGCAAGTGAATTAAGCTCAAAGGAGTTTCTCTGGGGACAATTACCAGTTTACGTCCTTCTTTAATTTGTACGTCTGCGGCTCGTTCCAGTAAATCAGAACTTAGTCCTCCCGCCAGTTTAGCAACCGTACTCATACTACAAGGAATAATGATCATGCCCAAGGTGCGAAAAGAACCACTAGCGATACTAGCACCAACGTCACTCCAAGGATGACAGCGGAGTTTACCTTGTCGGGGAACTTCCGCTTGTTCTCGCCAAAATTGCTCCTGTTTATCTGGTTCTCCCGGCATTCGGATTTCCCGTTCAGCTTGCCAAACTGTGTAAGTGGCTTTAGAGGCTACTAATTCAATTTGATATTCTGCTGCTAAAAGGAATTTGAGGGCGCGAACGGCGTAAATTAAACCAGATGCTCCTGTCACGCCCAGAATTAAAGGTTTTGTGTTATTGGTCATTGGTCAGTGGTCAGTGGTCAGTGGTCAGTGGTCAGTGGTCAGTGGTCAGTGGTCAGTGGTCAGTAGTTGTTGGTAATTGATTTACAGCAACAATTGACAAAGAACAACTGACTATCGCTGATCATCACCTTCGAGATCAAAAGATTCTGTTTGACTGAGTTGTTCAATATCTGCCCCATCCTCATCAGCATTTGCATCAGCACCCTTGGGTAAACCATCAGCGCCAACGGTAACTAAATCAATTTGTTGGCGGTAATAATCAACACTCTTGACTTGCACCATACAGCTATCGCCTAATCGGTAAGAAGCCCGATTTTTCCGCCCAAATAACGCCTGTTGTCTAGCGCGATATTCATACCAATCATCTTTGAGTGAGCTAACGTGGACCAATCCTTCCACTCGTAAGGTACTAGCTAGATTGTCCATCGTAGACTGTTCCATTGGCACTTCAATTTCCACAAAAAATCCATAGGATTGAACACCAGTAATCACTCCGGCAAATATTTCACCAATACGTTGTTTCATTAAGGAAGCTTTTTGTAGTCCAGCTAAATCGGCTTCGGCTTCTTGGACTTCTTTTTCCCGGTCATTAATCTGTACTAGAACTCTGGTTAAGTCACTTTGAATTTCTTGTTGTAGTTCTGGAGGGAGAACATTCCAACTAATTTCTCCATGACAGTGAGAATGGCGCAGATTAATCCGTTCCTTAACGCGGGTATTGCGACGATCGCGCCCATGTTCTAGTAAATTATGATACACCCGTTGTAAGAGAATATCTGGATAACGACGCAAAGGAGAGGTAAAGTGAACATATTGGGACAAGGCCAGTCCGAAATGAGGAGCTTTAGTAGTGCTGTACACTGAGGGTTTGAGGGTATCTTGTAATAAATAGGTGAGAACTTGTTCCGAAGGAGAATCAGCGAAAGCGGCTGTTAGGTGTTGATAATCTAGGGGTTGGATTTCCAATTCTGGATCTAGTCCCAATTCTACGCCCAAATTAACGGCCAGTTTCAGCATTTCTTGGACATCTTCAGCATCAGGAGTGGCTTGGACGCGCCACAGACAAGGAACTCCCAGGGCGCTCAAGTGATCGGCCATCAGTTGATTAACTAATATTACCAACTCTAAGTTTAGCTCGCGCTCCGGTAAGTCATTAACGACAACAGATCCCAAGGACCCTTCATCATAATAGGGATTATGAACGGGGGGGAGATTCAACCGTAAGCTACCACGATTTAGACGCACCTGTTTAATAGCAGCGGCCAAAATTTGTAGGTTTTGTAATTGCTCTTGTACTTGAATTGGTACTTTAGTACCTTCACCTGAAAGAATATTATGTAATTCTACTGGACTCACTTCATAGTTGACATTAATCACACCTTCATGAATTTCCCATTCTAGAACTGTTCCCGATTGGGGGTTAATAGTAATCATAAAAGTCATAGTCAGGCGATCGCTACCAGGCAGCAAAGAACACCGTTCCGTTACCATGGGCGGCAACATTGGTAGTAACAATTCTCCCAAGTACACCGATTTACCGCGTTTAAGTGCTTCCCTGTCCAGAGCTTCATCTGGTTGAATATAGTGAGAAACATCTGTCACGTGAAATAGTAATCGCCAATGATCGGCAGTAATTTTTTCCACACTCAAGGCATTTTCAAGCGCTGACTGATCACTATTGACAGTTTTGATAGTGAAAGTAAAAACATCACGTAAATCAAGACGATTTTTCAGGTCTGCCTTGAGGAGTCTCTTAGGTAACTTAGAAGCGCTCTCGTGGATATGATCTGGGAAAGTGCGAGATAGATCGTGTTTACAAGTTACCAAATCTATATCAGCAGCCGCTTCAGCATCACTACCCAGGATTTGCACCACTCTGCCCAAAGGGGGATATTGTGCTAGGGGATAGCGGAGGATTTCCACATGAGCCAAATGATCAATTGCTGCTTCCAACTTCATGCTATCGAGTTTTATTTGCAGTTCAAACAACAATCTGTCATCAAGAGGAACAGCCCGAAAACCGCCATCTACCTGTTTAATTCTGGCTAATAAAGTGTGATTAGATCGTTCCATAATCAACTTAACTTCACCCTCTGGTGAGCGCCGACGACTACCTTCCTTGAGGATTCTCACTAATACACGGTCGCCATTCCAGGCATTACTCAAATGACTTTCGCGGATGTAAATATCCTCCGAGCCTTCGCTATCTTGAATTGCAAAGCAAAAGCCCTTACTAGAACAACGTAGTTTCGCCTCAATCAAGCCCTCTTCAGTGACACGGCGGTATTTCCCCCGTTCCTTAACCAAAAGCCCAATTTTTTCCAAGACATCCAAAGCAATTTGTAGCTTTTCTAGACTTTCTTGATCCTCACAACCTAGTTTCTTTTCTAGAACTTTACGAGCTACCAATTTATCATCTGTGAAATTGGCAAGAAGTGTAGCGATTGAAAATTCCATGCAGTGAACCGACCTTTGGTCAAAACATCATTTTTTAGGGAATAGGGAACACAGAACAACAGAAGAGGAAAGAGTATGATTGCCTTCTGTGTGGGTAACTTCATGGCAGTGCCGCTCATCCATAACAAAAATTACCTCTACTTCGTCCGTAGTGTAATAAGAGAGTCAGGCTGGTCATAGCGCCTATGGATTAAACCATAGTTGCGGTTACGGTAGGAGAAATCTCCCCCTTGTGACTTCTCACAGCACGACAATTTCAGAATTTGCCGGTATTACCCCCACTTTGATTTAAACAATACCCATCATCCACTCCTAATACTCAATGATTAACCACTCGGTGACATAGATTATTGAGTGAGAGACTTAGGCAAGAATAACTCAAAGGTAGCGCCCAAAAACTAGACACAAACTTAACCACAGGTGTTTAGTTCTTGAGAATAAAGATAATTCGCGCCATCAGTATCTGATAGCATAGCGTGGTGTTAGCCATATCTTCACCCTCAGTAACTGCCGACAAACCCCAATTTTCCCATAATGTAGAATCGGTAACAATCAGGTTAAAGTAAAACACTAAGAGCGACGGCAAACCTGATCTTTATAATTGTAGATCTTGGGCGCTTGCTCGAGAAAATACTTCATATCTAATTGGGTATTTAGTATAGCATTGAAGGGTAGAGGAAAATTTATCTAGTCAGTTAAGAGTTGATAGTCATGAGTTTTTAATTGTCTATTGTGCATTTTTCCATAATAAGTAGCAAGGGTTGTTATTTTTGAAAATTCCGAATAATTATGATTGAAAGTATGATGTTGGCGCAATTCCATAACTTGTACCCCAACGGCAGTATAATATCAGAGCTAATAGAGATTTTTCAAGGGAAATATATCGTCCGTTGTCAGTTGTCAGTGGTCAGTGGTCAGTTGTCAGTTGTCAGTGTTCAGGGGTCAGTTGTCAGTTGTCAGTTGTCAGTTGTCAGTTGTCAGTTGTCAGTTGTCAGTTGTCAGTGGTCAGGGGTCAGTTGTCAGTTGTCAGTTGTCAGTTGTCAGTTGTCAGTTGTCAGTTGTCAGTGGTCAGGGGTCAGTTGTCAGTGGTCACTGGTCACTGGTCACTGGTCACTGGTCACTGGTGAGTTGACCAATGACCACTAACTAATAACTAAACCAGAGCCACAGGACGACTACCAGCAGCATGACGGTCAATTACTTGGTCAATTAAGCCATATTCCCTAGCTTCATGGGGAGACATAAAGAAATCACGTTCGGTA
>JBJUHT010000298.1:0-26970 GCA_046070105.1 Dolichospermum sp. | reverse complement strand
TTGGGCGATTAGAAATCACATCTACACAGACAAAACCTGCCTACGCAGGTTTCAAATTCTTAATTTTTCGTTAGTCCACGCAGGTGGACTTTGCTTGTGTAGTAGAGAATTTATTCGCCGAAAACTTTTAAGACAACCTCTAAGACCCAATTTGTTTAAGTCCCTGCAAAACTTGGATACGTTCTAATATATAGCAATCCTGAACGGTTTATGAGAAAATACTGTCAAGAACTAAGTGAAATTAACCGGGAGGGCGGGTGACAGGTCAGGGGATAGAGTTATTACCAATTACCAAACTGGAGTCTATTTTACTATTTAGTCAGGGGTCTGTAAAGTCAACTCAGCGGCGGAAAGTACATGAGCTTCTAATAAAGCCATCATATCTCCTAATTGGGGATTACCACGAGTTGAACCAGTCAATCCCTTAGCAATAATTAAACCACAATGACCCTGAGTATTTTGACATCGCTGATGCCATTTTCTCTTAGCTTCTATATGTACTGGATCATCATCTAGAAATTGTCCAAACAGAAATAATTCGTGATTGCGTGTTTGTAATAAACCCAAATCATAGAGATTATCATCTATAGTATCAGTAACATTATGGAAACAAATTGCGTTCAGTCCTCCAGCCTGTTGAATATTTTGAATAATTCCCTTAGCTTTAGGACGAGAGGTTTGAATAATCACCACAGGTAAACCATCCCCCGCGGCCTCAAATTCACCCCCTGCTTGGTGGTTAGCACCTTGACGTAGGTAATCTAATGTTTTCCAGGATAATACACCCAGACTCATAAACGCATCTTCTGGAATCAAATCGTCTCTTAGGGCTGCAAATATAGAATCATCTTCTTCATCTTCTTCATCTTCTTCATCTTCATCCAAACCAGCCATTTCTTCTAGTTCCGCCGTCAATTCTGGCATTCTAGAAACAGTAACATTTAAAGATCTGCCATTGCCATCGCTCTCTGGTAGGGAAATTCGATAATCTTGACTCACACAAAGAGTATCTTTCCGGGATAATTGACGACGGTAATCACGCAAAAAACGCAGTAGAGATTCCAAAGCGACAAAAGTTAGTAGTGCTTCTTCTTCATACAAAACCGAACGTAGTCCTTCTAGGGGGTGAATATTACCGAAAGTAGGTTCAATTTCTGAATCAGGCATATCCGCCAAATCACTTAGATCATCGTCGCTCTCGTCTAGAGAATCAAAGGTGAGAAATAAACAATCTTGTTTGAGGAAAGCTGCCTCCAAATTTCGATTTGTTTGATCATCATCGGCTATAACAGCAGCCCGAAACCGCTTTAGGGAATCCTCAGAACGATAAAACAAAATTCCATACTCAATTCCTAACATTCCCATGACGGAGGCATAGAGTTTGTCTACATCCCATTGATTGATTTCTATGGATAAAATTTGCTGTTCTTCTAAAAAGTTCCAAGGAGCAGCTTGCCAGACTTCTAAGGCTTTATCATGGAGGAGTTTGGCATATTTCGGTGGTAAATCGGGAGTTTGTCCCTCAACGATTTCCGCAAAAGAGCGAAAAAGTTCATCAATTATTGGTAATTCAGGTACATAGTCAATAGCAATACCTAAATCTTGTAACACTCCGCGCAAGTAAAATTGAATTTCTCGATCGCGGACAACGATTCTTTGGGGTCTAGCAGGCTTGGCCGGACTTTGTGGATGCTCTATTGCCCGCATTAAAGTCCGCACAATGGCTTCAGGTCCGTAACTGGGATCTACCATGTCCATGCCTCTAACTATACCTTCTGAGGCATCCACCCAAATAATACATTCTCCTTTGGCTTCTAGGTCCGCTGGGCTGTGTGGTGATGACAATGGACGGCGATCGCCCTCCCATACAGAAGGAATCTGGGTTAATTTCTGCAACCGACGACTGGTAGAGCGATTAAAACTTGTCATAGAATAAATGAATCAAAACAAAGCGACGAGAAGAGCGACTTTTGGGAATGGTTAATCATTAAACATACCTATTCCCTCAATTCTAGAATAAAAATTCTGGGTTGCTCAAAAACAGGCAACGGGGAAGAGGGCAGGAATAATTGATCATCTTCTACCCATGTTCTCATGTTCCCATCTTCTGATGCTGTTTTCTCATGGTAATGTCGCTAAAATAAATACAAAAACATCCATAACCCCAGAGGTACTCAACCCTGCTGGAGTATTGATCAAATCATTCGGAGTTAATAATCCATGACACAAGCAACTCAAACTCAACAACGCTCAATTCTGTTATCTGAAACTGCATTGCGTCAAGTTAAGTCTCTTCAAGAGAAACAAGGACAAGATTTATGTCTACGGGTGGGAGTTAGACAAGGTGGTTGTTCGGGAATGTCTTATATGATGGATTTTGAGGATATTAGCAAGATTACCCCCGATGATGAGGTGTTTGATTATGATGGTTTTAAAATCATCAGCGATCGCAAAAGTTTACTTTACCTTTATGGTTTAATGCTTGATTATAGCGACGCTATGATTGGTGGTGGTTTCCAATTCACTAACCCCAACGCTGTCCAAACTTGCGGTTGCGGTAAATCTTTCGGTGTGTAATATTTAGACAGGTTTGTCGGTTATTGGTTGCTAATAACAACTGACAACTGACAACCGACAACTAACAACTGACAACTGACAACTAACAACTGACAACCGACAACCGACAACCGACAACCGACAACCGACAACCGACAACTAACAACTAACAACTGACAACTAACAAATGACTAATACAATTGATTCCCTATTTGATACAGGTTTAGAACGGTATAAAGCTGGAGAATCTGTAGAATCTCTAATTCCTGTATTTAAAGAAGTATGCGATCGCTCTCCTAAAGCTAGTTCAGCTTGGATTTGTTTAGCTTGGTTATATCTCCTTGATAATAAGGGTTCACTGGCTTTTAAAGCCGCCAATAAAGCGGTGAAACTTAATCCCCAAGACCCACAAGCAAGAATTAATCTCGCTTTAGCTATGCTGGAAACAGGTCAAAAAGGTTTGCGGGAACACATTGAGTTTGCAAAACAATTGATATTTGTTAATGAAGAATGGCAAGAAGAAGTTAAAAATAGTATTGAAGATGGTTTCACAAGAAAACCTGATTGGAAAAATTTAGCCAAGGTCAAAAAATGGTTATTTGAAGACAATTAACTGTTGAATAATCACCAATCACTAATCACTAATTACCAATAAAAATGAAAGACAAATTATTAAACTGGCTTAACTTCATCCTCGTCGCTGATGTTTTTCTTGTGATTTTAGGTTTCGCGTGGCTTATTATTGCTGTGATTGGTGATGCTTCGGGAATCAACCTTGGTTTGGATTTATGGCATAAACTGTGGATACCATTATTTAACCCTGCTATTGGTATCCTCATGGGAGGGGCTTTGCTGAGTGGTATTATTAGCTGGGCTTCTAAAAAATTGACAAAAAATGAATTGTCCTAATCTGCTAATCTGCCAAGTGCTATAAACTAGAAAAAAACTAGAAAAAATTGGCAAATTACAGCACTTCCATCTCTAGAAAGTATCAAAGAACTTAAACAACTAGAAAAAAGAGATGAACGATGTTAGTGACAGAATTACCGTAACTTTAGGTCAAATTCGATCCTGGTCTGTAGCAAAAAAATCAAGTGATTTGCCATAGCAAGATTAGCAGCTAGTCATCAACTGTACTGCATTTAGTTTATATATATAATTACAGCGGGCAAGATGCCCGCACCACAACAGCTTAGGACTGTTAATAATATAACTAAGTTAACATCAGCCATTGGTAAACTTACGACTACTTAAGAATCTGTGTTAATGCTGGTTGTAAGTTAGGATATTGATACTGAAAACCTGATGCTAAAGTCCGTCGAGGTAAGACTTGCTGCCCTTCTAATACCACTTTTGCCCCATCTCCTAACATCGCTTCCAAAGCAAAAGCAGGTACAGGTAACCAGGAAGGACGATTCATCACTTGACCCATAGTTGTGCTTAATTCTGTCATCCTGACGGGATGGGGAGCAGTAGCATTATATACTCCGCTCATTGTGGGTTGGGTTAAAGCTTGGATAATTAAACTGACAATATCATCTAAATGAATCCAGGAAAACCACTGACGACCACTACCAATGGGTCCACCAGCAAAGAGTTTGAAAGGGGTAATCATTTTCCCTAAAGCACCACCATTCCCTAAAACAATGCCTAAACGCAAAATCACTAAACGGACACCAGTATCTTTAACTTTCTCAGCTTCTTTTTCCCATTCTTTGCAGACTTGGGAGAGAAAATCTTGACCAGAGGGACTATTCTCATCAAAGGTTGCTGTTTCGCTAGTTCCGTAGTAACCAATAGCAGAAGCATTAACTAATACAGTTGGTCGAGGATTGATTTTAGTTATGGCTGCGACAATTTTCTCTGTACTCAGTTTGCGACTGTTGAGAAGTTCCTGTTTCCGTTCTGGTGTCCACCGTTCTTCCGCAATGGGTTCTCCTGCTAAATTCACTACTCCATCACAACCTATTATAGCATCTTGCCACGAACCTGATACGGTGGGGGTATAGGCAATAATTTCTAAATTAGGAAAGGCTGAAACTGGGAAGACTTTTTGGGCAAATGTGACATTCCGTGTTAATACAGTTATTTTATGACCTTCTGTGTATAGTCTTTGGACTAGCCGACTACCTACAAATCCTGTTGCACCACTAATTGCTATTTTCATTTTACTAGTTTTTGATGACAAATTAGGCTGAAAAACTGGGAATTAAAATCTCTAGAAAAGTTTTGGTATTTTGGTATTTTTTAATGTAATGGTAATAGAGCTAACTTCCTTAAAAAAATTGAATTTGTGACAACACTAACAGAACTAAAGGCCATGAGTGCTGCGGCGCTGGAGGGACTAAGATGAAAACCCCAATTAGGTAATAGTACACCAGCCGCTAGGGGAATACCTATTGTATTATAAGCAAAAGCCCAAAATAAATTTTGGCGGATAGTATTAAAAGTCGCTCGACTGAGGTGAATGGCTTTGACAACATCAGTCAGAGAATTTCGCATTAAAATAATTTCGGCGGTTTCCATGGCGACATCTGTGCCAGAATGTAAAGCGATGCCTACATCGGCCTGTGATAAAGCTGGAGCGTCATTAATACCGTCTCCGACCATAGCGACGAATGATTTGCTTTTCCCAGACTGAAGAGATTGAATCATGGCAGCTTTTTGGGCGGGAGGAATACCTGCTATGATATCGGTGTTGTTTATTCCTAGTTGTTTAGCGATCGCTGTGGCTGCTTCTATTCTATCACCACTAAGCAACATGACGCGCAAACCCATCTGATGTAATTTATTTACTGTAGTTTCAGCATCTGGTCTGAGGGTATCACTGACAGCAATTAATCCGGTTAAAATGCCATCTACAGCCACACTTATGACAGTTTTTCCTTCTTGAGCTAATTTATTTCCCTGTTGTTGTGCTGTTTCGTTAATATCAATTTGGTGATAATTAAACCATTCCCAATTACCTAAAAGCACATTTTTACCCTCCACCACAGCGGACACACCCATACCAGGTTCAGTATGGAAGTCTACAGCATTGGGAATAGTCAGATATTGGCGTTTGGCTTCTTCTTGAATGGCTATAGCCAGGGGATGATAAGTGCCGCTTTCTACCGCCGCTGCTAGTTGAATTAATGATATTTCTGAAGCTGATTCGGTAAGGGATATACAATCTGTCACCGTGGGTTTACCTGTGGTCAGAGTTCCGGTTTTATCAAAAACTATAGTGTCTAATTTGTGAACTTTTTCTAAAACATCACCACCTTTAATTAATAATCCCCTTTCAGCACCGATACCAGTACCCACCAGAATAGCTGTGGGGGTAGCTAATCCTAAGGCACAGGGACAAGCAACTACCATGACAGCGATCGCTAATTTTAAACTAATTAATAGTGAATAATACTGAGTATGGGGGACTAAATGCTGGGGATGATGTCCCATATTGTGAGCCATTTCCATTGTCCCAGATATGGTAATATCTGGCCATAAGTGAGTTCCCAACAAATACCAAAATCCAAAGGTGAAAAAAGCCGCTGCTAAGACACCGTAGGTAAAATAACCAGCCACCGTATCCGCTAATTTCTGTACTGGGGCTTTACGAGTTTGGGCAGCTTCTACTAAAGCCACGATTTGGGCTAGAGTAGTATTATCACCTGTGCGGGTAGCTTGAATAGCGATCGCACCTGACTGATTTAAAGTTCCTCCAGTGACAATATCTCCTGGTTGTTTAATTACGGGTACTGATTCCCCGGTTAACATTGATTCATCTATGGTAGTTTGTCCAAAACGAACTTCACCATCAACGGGAATTTTATCACCTGGTAGCACCTGTAACCATTCACCTACTCTCACCTGTTCAGCCGGAATTTCGATGATATTTGCACCAGCAATTAATTTTTCTGGTTCTGGGTTAATAATTAACCGGGCTGTTTGCGGGGAAAGGGCTAATAATTGGCGAAATGCTTTAGCCGCGCGGAGTCTAGCCTGTTTTTCCAGGGTTTTCCCCAAAATAATAAAACCTAGCATCATCACTGGTTCATCAAAAAAGCATTCCCAACCCATTTGGGGAAACAATAGGGCTACTAAACTAGCAATATAAGCTGTCAGCGTTCCCAAACCAATGAGGGTATTCATATTGGGCGCACCCCGTCGCCAACCTAACCAACCTTCGACTAAAATTGGTCTACCAGGAATAATAATGGCTATGGTAGCTAGTCCACAATGAAACCAGATATTATTTAAAATCGGTAAGGTTGCACCAATATTACCAAAATGCCCAATTCCTGATAAAAATAGTAACAAGCTGGCCACTACTAACTGTCTAATTATAGACTGCATTTCTTGGCGCTGTCTGGAGGCGGGGTTGGGGGAAACAGTAGATTGATCACTAGCACTTTTAGTTGTACGTAGTTGACTGGGAAATCCTGTGGCTGTTAACCCCTGAATTAGTGTATCTGCATCTACAGTACCAGGTTCTATTTCTACTACTGCAACTTCTGTCGTTAAGTTCACACAGACGCTTTTAACCCCTAGATGCTGAATAAGCTGTTTTTCTACTGCATTAACACATCCACCACATTTCATCCCCCCAACATCTAAAATAATTTTCTCACTAGTTAGTATTTTTGGGGAAGGAGTAGATTCCGGGGACTGGTTTTTGTGATTTAGTTGCATGATAGGTTTTTACATTCACTCTTCTTGGTTAGACACTTGATAACCAGTGTCTCTACCTTGAGATTAGGCGAAAATCTGCACTTGAGGTGAGGGAAAAAATATTAAGTTTCTTTATATCCTCACTTCTCGACAAAATCTACTATCATAGTCTTGTTCTGGTGGTGTAAATTATAGCCGTTAACTGTAATGGCAACATCAAAATCAGGCTTTTTGAAAAAAAACTTATTTCCCAATCTGATACTACACTAAAATATCCCATACTCATTATTAGTAGGATGAGTAAGTGCTGATGTTTATGTTTGAGAATTTGCATATCAATTTACTTGATAAAAAATCCTAGAACCAACCTTGTTTATTCACAAAGTAGGTATTAATAAATTCTTCATGGGGTTTATTTAAGTAAATCATCGCTTCAATCAAACCAACCAGTTGCATTATTATTAATATAAATCCATAGGTGAGAGAGCCACCAATAACGGAAATTACTAACATGATAAGACCTTCTGATGTGTAACCAAGAATAAATTTATGCAAACCAAAACCACCGAAAACAATCCCCGCATAACCTGCTAACAGTTGTTTGGTAGCATAGGAAGGGTTAATATTAGTCATGGCTATTCTCCTTCATGTCTAAATTATAAAATTTACGGAACGGAATTGATCATTGATAATTAGATAATTACTTTTCTAAACATGACTCCTGTATGATTCAAATAATCATAAAATATAGCAAATTTGTCATAAAATATTCTCTATCATATCACATTTATGGCAGGTAATAGATTTTTATACCTACCTATTTTTGTTAGATCCGGATAATTTTTCAACAAGCAGTTAAGGACTTAATTTCTTATTCCTTTATATCCTCAAGTGGTTAGTTTTTACCTCATCCTTAATACCAAATTAAGATGAAGTTGTACGAGTGATTATTATTCTGTGCATCTGCATATAAAATTGGTATTATCCCTGACTAAGCTGTTCTGCATTTAAGTATAATCATAGCGGGCAAGAGGCCCGCATCACAAGATTTAGCTAGATTAGGATTGTATAATTTAGCCGCGTCATAGCTTATGTGAATTTTCTTTACCTATTACCAGAATACTCACTTAGTTATTACTACCTAAAATAAACAAACTGATTAATGTGCCGCTATTCCAAAGACTATGCAGGAACATGGAGGCTAATAAGTTGCGTGTTCTCGTGTAAACTACTCCTAATACTATTCCTAATGCCGTTAATGGTAGTATTTCTGATAAACTGAGGTGAGCAGCAGCAAATAACAGTCCGCTACTGAAAATCGCTCCCCATACGGAAGTATAGCGCGTCAGAGACGGTAATAAAAAACCACGAAATAGAAATTCTTCAAAAACCGGGGCGGCTATAGCTGCGGTCAAGAAAAATATCCCCAAGGCAGTATAATCTCGACTTTCTAGTGCCATTTGTAATAGTGGGTTACTTCCTCCCTGTCCCTGCCATAATTTTTGGTTAATTAATGATACTATCACGACAATGGGTAAAGCTGTACAATATCCACCTATTCCCCACCAAAACCAGTTACTAAAGAAATTAAAGCGAAACCAGTTGGTAGGAAGAGGGAAAAAACGCTTTATAGAAAAATACAGCACTGACAAACAACCTAAAGCAACTAACACATAACTGACTAAAACGGTTAAAGCTTGAACTCTGACATTCCCTGTACCACGGGGAATAGGTAAAATAGATAATAATTCTGGTATAAATAGTTGCCCCATTAAAAAGAAACCAAGGACAAAAACCTGAATCATTATTTCCCAATTCCAAGGAGTTGACCACACTAAATCACCATTTCTAGCTAATAGAGATTCCCGACCTTTTAGCAAGCGTTGGGTTAATAAGAAAATGAGCAGAATTGTCCCTATTAAAGCTGTTAAGCTAGGAATAGCCCCAATTACCCCTAATTTGAACAATGCTGCGTTTGCAGCATCTTGCTGGGCTTTCTCTAAAGCTAATAACGATTCCTGACGCTGCTGAAGTGTATATAACCGCAGTAAGGCTGTATCCCGAAACCAACCATTCAGGTTTTGTTGAAGCAGTTTTTCAGCTTTGGGGAATAAACGCGGAGGTTTACTCCACATTCCGGTTAATATTTCGGCAGTTTCTGTGTATTTGTCGAATATATCTGAGTATTTTTGTATATTACTCCAGGTTTCGATAGCTTTATCTATTTCTTGTTCCTGTGCTTGCAAAATTCCCAGTCGTAAGTCTACTTCCGTTAACAATTTTTCCTCTTCCCGAATTAAGTTTTGTAAACTTTTCTCTTCTGGAGAAATATAAGTATTTGCGGACAATTCAATTTCCGTTAACTTTTTTTTAGTTGCCTGTAAACTGGTTTTGATAGCTTCACTAGCTTCTTGATATTGCTTAGTTGCGCTTTCTAAGGGATTTTCGCCAATAATAGATTCCTGAATTGTTTGAATGCTATGATCTTTACTATCTTCTGGTTGCCATGCTTGGGCTTGTAAAACTATGTTAGTCTGGTACAATTCTAAACGACTTTGGAATTGAGGTTTTTGCCAACTACTTAATAATGATAAACCTGATAACATGACAGCTAACAGCGTTAGCACTATTAACAACAATCTCTTAATTGTCATTTATTCCCCTTTGAATATGCAAGTACAAAGTGTATTATAAGCTAGTACCGCAGGGTAGAGTTAATTTTTTTAACGAACCATAGGAAACACAAAAAATACAAAAGAAAAAAGTTACTTTTTAATATGTTTTTTATCAATTCTTTACAATCTCAACTAGAAGAATGGAATCATACTATTAATTGTCAGCCAAACAATCCTCATAGTTATATTCGTCGAGGTATGATCTATTTTAAGTTAGGGAAAATTCAGGAATCAATTCAAGATTTTGATACTGCGGAAAATTTAGATCTTCGCATCACTCCTTATCTTTGGCAACGCGGTTTATCTTATTATTATGCTGCACAATTTTTTCAGGGTGCTAAACAGTTTGAAATTGACTTAACTGTCAATTCTCAAGATGTAGAAGAAACTATTTGGCGCTATCTTTGTATGGCTAGATTATCTGGAGTTACAGAAGCACGCAATTCTCTATTACCAGTCAGAAATGATCCTCGGAAAATTATGGGAGTTATATATGATTTTTTTGCTGGTAATTGTTCCAAAGATGATGTTTTGAATGTGGGAAAATTATTAGGATTAAAGGGTAAGTTTTACAGTCATCTTTACCTGGGTTTATATTATGAAGTTGACAATAATTTCGACTTAGCACAGGAATATATTCTCAAAGCTGCGGACGAGTACAAAATTGATGACTATATGTGGTATTTAGCAGTGGTTCATAAAAATTTACGGCAATGGAAATCTGATGATTTTCAGTAATGACAGCTATGTCAATATAGGGGATAATGGAGTTGAATACGAAAACATTTGTACTAACTTTTCGGGAACGCTGGTCAATATAGCTTTTCGATTACATGGTTATGATTTGCTGCTACTCGAAACTATTAGAGGATGTTTGAAAAGTCTAACTTGGGCGATTAGAAATCACGTCTACACAGACAAAACCTGCCTACGCAGGTTTCAAATCCTTAATTTTTCGTTAGTCCACGCAGGTGGACTTTGCTTGTGTAGTAGAGAATTTATTCGCCGAAAACTTTTAAGACAACCTCTTAGCAAAGCAGGACAATTTCAAGTTATTACTGATGATATGGATTATAGTGTTGTTCCAGACATTCAGGTATTCACTAGCAACAACCGGTTAATTCAAGAAGCTGCTACACAAAATAAATTAGTAGTGCGCTAATTATACAGCACTTACCGATGTTATGAGGTACAAAGTCACCCCACCCCCAACCCCCTCCCCGCTCTTCGAGAGGGGGCTTAATATGTACCTCATAAGAGCGGAAACCCCTGTAAATTTAGTTTATCTACCCAACATTTTATCTCGCGTACCTGAATTGTATAATCCTAAAATGGTTAAATCTTGTGGGGTGGGCATCTTGCCCGCCAGACTTATACAAATTAAATACACAACAGCTTATCAATCAATGATATATCTAAATTTGAGCCAATATCAAGGAGCAGGATGAAGATATATTTTAATTCTCATCCTGTCAGTTCTGAGCCTATAAATCCTGATTTTGACTTAAAGTGCTGGCCGATGTTGAATCCAAGGGTTGACGGCTTCTAATTGGGCTGCTAAACTAATTAAAGTAGACTCGGCCGCAGGTTTACCAATTAATTGTACACTTATGGGTAAACCGTTATTATCGAAACCCATGGGCAGGGCAATGGCAGGTAATCCGGTAGCATTTGCAACAGGACAAGGTGCAACCCAATGGACAATTTTAGCAAATGTCTCTTCTGGACTCAAATCTGCCCATTCTCCGACCCGAATGGGAGAATGGAGATAAACTGGTAATACTAGTACATCTATGGTATCAAAAAAGGCAACAATCTGCCGGGAGACAATCTGCATTTGGGCTAGGGCTTGCAGATATTCACCTACAGAACCATTTTTTGCTAATAACCAGCGGTTTAATGGTTGCAAGGCTGCTGCGGGAATGCCTGCAACTGCTACTCCTGCTTGCCAAACTACTTTGAATGGTTCAATTAAGCGGCTAAAATCTGGGTATTGTTCCGTAATTTGATGTCCAAATTGTTCTAATAACTGGACTGTTTTTAATACTCCTTGTTGACAATTTATGTCAGCTTCTCCGAAAGGCATGATCTTGGTACTAAAAGCAATTTTCAGAGGATTTAATTTCACCTCAGTTGCATTCAGAAAGGACGGCTGTGGATCTGATAACCAATAGGGATCACCTGTGACGTATCCAGATATAACATCTAACATCGCCGCTGCGTCAGCAACGGTACGGGCAATAGGTCCATCCACAGCAATACCACCTAAGTTTTCACCTACAGGGGCTTTAGTAACTCTACCTTTAGCGGGTTTAATTCCAACTACGCCACAACAAGCCGCAGGACCACGAATCGAACCACCACCATCTGAACCTTGAGCGATCGCACTTAATCCCGCTGCTACCGATGCTGCGGCACCACCACTAGAACCACCAGGAGTATATGCCAAATTCCAAGGGTTTCTAGCTGGGGGAAATCCCGCAGGTTCACTGTAAGGAAAAGAACCTAATTCAGACGTAGCAGTTTTACCAAGAATAATAAACCCAGCTTGTTTAATTTTGGTAACTACACCATCATCGTCATTAGCGATATTATTTAACAGGGCTGAATTGCCATAAGTGCAAGTCACATTTGCCACTGCATTCAAGTCTTTAATAGAAATTGGTACACCAAAAAATGGCGGTAATTCTGAAGTTGTTGTGAGTAATTCTGTTTTAATTTTAGCATCAGCAACGGCTAAATCAGCCGTAACTGTGAAATAACTTCCCAATTGGGGGTTTAAGCGTTCAATGCGTTCTAAATATACTTCTATTAACTCTAGGGGTGAAACTTCCCGTAGTCGAATTAATTGCGCTAATTCTAAAGCTGGGGTAAAAGCTAAATCATTGTCAGCCATAAAACAGAGTATCAGAGATGAACATTTCTCATCAATTTTACCAGCCATAAAAACGGAGAGGGAGGGATTCGAACCCTCGAAGGGATATAATCCCTTAACAGATTAGCAATCTGCCGCTTTCGACCACTCAGCCACCTCTCCAGTTCATGAGTAATAATCTTAGCAGAAGTTTTTGGGTTTGTCAATAGTTATTTTATTAAAAAATTAAATGACCATTGACCATTGACCAATGACCAATGACCAATGACCAATGACCAATAAACAAGTTATAGCACTTGCGATCGCATCCAGGCTGCCGGCAAGGTGCGTAACTTTTTCCATTGAGGAACATAAGCGCGTTGACTGAACACATCATAATCATTGCGTTCAATCATTTCTAAAATCTGCTCATAGAGCATAGATGCAGACCAGACAGGCCACCGAGCATCAGCAGCGAGATAACTAATACCTTTATCTGCTTGTATATAGAATTGACGGGCGCGATCAATTTGAAACCGCATTAGTGAACGCCAGCGGTCATCAAGTACGCCCTGGATACATTCTTCCTCGGTGTAATTAAACTTGGCCAAATCTTCCAAGGGAATATAAATGCGGCCGCGACGGGCATCCTCACCGACATCACGGAGGATGTTCGTAAGTTGGTTAGCAATTCCCAAAGCGATGGCTTCTTCTATGGGAAGATAGGGTTGTTGATTTTGATGCCAAGGAGCAGTATAGATGCTATTATCTACACCCATAATTGTTGTTGACATCAAACCTACAGTTCCCGCTACTCGATAGCAGTAGAGGTATAAATCCTCAAAAGTTTCATAGCGACTACGATACAAATCCATGCGCTGACCAGCAATCATATCCCGAAAGGGTTGAATGTCTAAAGGAAAGCGTTGGAGGGTATCTACTAAGGCTACATCAAAATTATCCAAAGGGCAGCCTGCAAAAATCGCCTCCAGTTGATTTTCCCATAGTTCTAGGGTTTCTGGCGTAGTGATAGCGGAGGCAGGACCATCCACTAATTCATCTGTACGGCGACACCAGGCATAAATTGCCCAAACAGATTGACGCTTGGCCGGACTCATCAGCATTGTACCCAAATAAAAAGTCTTAGCGTACTTAGCAGTGAGTTCCCGACAAAGGTTGTATGACTCATCTATAGAGACCAGCGTTTTCATGCGCGGGGGGGAATCAGGCAGTTGCAGCATTCGTGGCGGGCGGTCGGGTTGGCGTTTGCAGGTGAGAGGGATTTGCTACCGTCAGCGCGTCAGAAATAGCCTGCGCTGTTAGTTTACCAGAAAGTACCGCCCCTTCCATACTGGCGAGATAACGTTGCATTGTATAATCCCCAGTCAGGTAGAAATTAGAAATGGGGGTTTGTTGGGAAGGACGGTACTCTTGGCGACCTGGGGTAGCTTTGTAAACTGAACGGGGTGTTTTCACCACATGATATTTCAGTACTTTTGTAGGATTATCCCCCCCAAAGTGTTGGGGAAAGAGTTTTTCCAATTCGCTAATAGTTGCAGCGACGATTTCCTCATCGGATTTAGATATCCAATCTGCGGCTGGTGCTAGAACTAATTCCAACATCGAACGGTCAGGATTGGCATATTCACGACAAGTATTACTCATGTCAGCATAAACGCTCAGGAGTGGAGACCGGGAAAATAGTAGATGATCAATATCTGTTAATTTGCGATCAAACCAGATATGAACATTAATCACCGGTACACCTTCTAAGCCGTTTAATTGTTGGAAAAATGGCATTTCTTTCCACGCATTGGGTAAAATCGGCTTTAAAGGGTCAACAGGTAGGGCAGATACATAAATATCCGCTGTCACTATTTCATCTTCTGCCCCATTCAAGCCCCGCAGTAGGAATCCTTTAACAGTTCCATCCTCATTGAGTAAAATCTCTTTTAAAGGCGCGTTCAGACGTACCTCACCACCCCTTTCAGTAATGTGGTCAATGATTGGCTGACACAATCTTTCTGTGGGTGAACCGTCTAGGAAGGCCATTTTTGAGCCGTTTTTCTCTTGCAGAAAGCGATTCAAGGCTGTTAATAAGACCGTGGCAGAAATTTCCTCTGGGTTAATGAAGTTCAAAGCTTTGGACATGGCAATAAATACTTCTTTTTCTACCCGGGGAGGAATGTTTTGTTTTTGCAACCACTCCCGGAAAGAATATTTGTCCATTTCCTCTACGTACTTTTGCCCTTGCAGTATGGCTGGTAGTAAACCGATACCAAAACTGATTTTCTCTGCCCAGGTCAGCATATCGTTGTTTCTCAGAATGGCAATGACACCATTTATCGGTGCCGGTAAATCTGGGAAATCAAAACGGCTGTAAGTTCCTGGGGAATCAGGTTGATTAAAGATCATTGTGTGTTCTTTCCACTGCAACCGATCTTCAATGTTTAATTCTTTGAATAACTGCAACATATTGGGATAGGCCCCAAAAAAAATGTGCAGTCCTGTTTCGTACCAATCACCATCAGCATCCTTCCACGCGGCTACTTTACCCCCAATTACGTCTCGACGTTCCAAAACAATGGGGGTGTAACCTTGATCCGTTAGATATTTTGCACAGGAAAGTCCCGCTAGACCCCCTCCGGCAATGGCTACACTGCACTTCGTGAATGCTACTTGCATTTAACCTACTGTTCTTTAATATTTCTTAATTGTTTTGTCGTTCTCATTATACGTTGCAATCCTTTACATTTGCCGTTTCCTCTGTGAATTACCTCCTAAAAAATTTCCCTGCACTGCCCTCAAGTATGTAATTTACGTAATTTTTAAGTAATTTATTTGACATAAAAATCTGAGTAATAAAAATATTTGGTGTAGTTTATATCTCAATTTTCATAAGTGCATTTTTGAGCCTAATCGCTGATTATCAGTACAAAAGCCAGTCTTTTATTTATGTATTTCAACGTAAATTCTTTCTGGAAATTAGTAAGGTAAGTAGCGAAAATTATGGGCATTTATAAGTAAAAATTAGATGAAACCTCCTAATTACTGAAAATATATTTAAAATCCTTATCAATTTTAATAGCCATAACGTTGTATGATGATCCCAGACAGTTTAATTATTATTAAATATCCTAAACTCGTCTCTTGTTTAATAAAACCCCTTTTTTGTTTAATCTGGGCATATTTAACCAGAAATTTGGCTTTTAATTCCACAATAACTAAACCATGATCTCAAACGGAATACTATGGCTATCATCCTTTACGGGTGGTACTTTCATGTTCACACCTTTACCTATGGAATTGGCATCTACTACACAATTTACAGCTAATTTAGTCAAGGATCAGCATCAATTTTTAAATCATTCTAAACAACATAAAAATACTTGGCAAAAAATCTTAATTTCCAAAACTCTCTTCACTTTTGATTGGATAAATAATCAATTAGCATTACATCGAGATCCGGTTATTATCCCAAATTTAACAACATTTAAGGCCAAAGAAACAAAATTTTGTTCCCCTGTACCAGAAAATATAGCTGCACAAACTCCGTGGAAAAATGTTACTAACTTTTTACTAGTTAAATCCACGGAGTTTAGTGTTCCCAAATTAGATTTTTCACCTCCTACCATTGTGCGATCGCTCCAAAGCTTCTTTAATGTCATTAACACTCCAATAGATCAAAATGGAAGTTACGATTATGTACCAGTATTAATTGTCAAGCGTAGTGTATCCAATTATGAAGTATGGGTTAATAACAGCTTCGTTGCTAGACTACCTGATCGAATTACAGCTAATAGTTTACAAAATCGCTTAGAGCAATTAGTTAAATTACCAAAAGCACAACATACGCAAATACAACCTGGTTTAGTTGATAAAATTCCATCTCTAATGGTAGCTAATCGTTTACTATTTGCAATTGAGCCAAAACTATCCGCTCAACTTGGTCGTAACGGTGCTATGGTAGCTCTAGAATGGACAAATAATCTCCGAATAGCCCTGAATAACAAACCATTGACGCTAATACAAGGACAAATAGCAATGTATGGATTACAATCTTCAAAAACAAGACTTTCCGGTATAGCGTCTTGGTATGGTGACTATTTTCATGGTCGTTTAACAGCGAATGGTGAAATATACAATCAAGACGACTTCACAGTTGCCCATCGTACTCTACCTTTTAATACATACTTAAAAGTTACCAACTTAGAAAATAATAAGTCTGTAATTGTGCGTGTTAATGATCGTGGACCTTATATTGCACCCAGAAGCCTAGATTTATCTCGAACAGCGGCTCGTTGTCTCGACAGTGAACATACTGGAGTCATAGCTTATCAAGCTGTAGTTTTACAACAAAACGCGCCACAAATGACCTTGAAACCATTGTCACCAAAAACTCAAAATATAGCTAATACAAAAAGCGAGATATTGGTTTCTCAGTTTCAGTAAAAATCATTCTTAGATATCCGACCTCTTCCAAAAATCGGATATCTACAGAAATGTTGACAAACATGAAATCTGAGTATAAAATAAGAAAAAATTAAGTTATAAAAAACTATGAAATTAACAAAATTAATCCCACTTCTACCCCTTATTGCATTATTAGTTAACTCAGAAATTGCCTTAGCAAGGATTACTAAAAAACCGATAATTAAAGGTAATTGTGGAAAACAAAAATGTGAAGTATTATTTAAACAATTGAGCGATCTCTACCCAGAATATACCAAAAAATATACAAAAGGATGTACAGGAAATCAAATTATTAGTTTAGCAACTTATCCAGAATATAAAAAAGTACATTTTGACTGTTGGGAAGCTAAAAAACAAGAAAATGGCGATCGCTATGGATCATCTTTAGGTGCATTACCAATACCGGGAAACGAAAGCAAATTTCTCACACCATTACCCAACAATACACCTTATACTAAATATCTACAACAAAAATATGGAACTGAAATTAAAAAAGCTCAATTTCAATGTGCCACAAACAGCGGAAACTTCAACTTATTAATCTCAGAAGATCAGAAATCTCTACAACTACAATGTTATTACCAAGCGGGAGAAATACTCGTAGATTCAAATAATGATTGGAAATCTAATGGAGAAGTAACTAGAGGTGCAGGAGTTGATGAAATATTAGGAACTTTTCCTATAGATAACTTTGGTAATTAATTTGAATTTAGATAAACACCATAAGAGCTAAACTTCATTATGTCAATATTTCAATCATCACCAAGCTTTGGTAATCATTTAATTTTGGGTATTTCTGGAACTGCCTTAAATGATGATGATAAACGGGTATTAAATGAATTAAAACCCATTGGTGTCATCTTTTTTGGGAAAAATTTCCTCGACGGTGTACCCTATACAATTTGGTTAGAAAACTTTAAAAACCTCATTGATGAAATTCGTCAATATACCGAACGTGATTTGATGTTTACTACTTTAGATCATGAAGGTGGCCGAGTAGTCAGAACTCCTTTACCCATTACTCGTTTTCCTCATCCTTATTTATTACAATCTCACGCTTTTGAAGTTGCTAAAGCCACAGCATTAGAATTAAAATCTCTGGGAATTAATCTTTCTTGGTCTCCGGTTGCGGATATTTTCTCAAATCCTCAAAACCCGATTATTGGACCTCGTGCATTTGGAATTACACCAGAAAAAACTAGTCAATGTGTGCGGGAATATTACCAAGGATTGCGGGAAGAGGGGATTTTAGGTTGTGCTAAACACTTTCCTGGCCATGGAGATACTAGCACAGATTCCCATTTAGAATTACCAATATTAAACTTGAATTGGGAAGATTTACGAAACCGAGAATTGATTCCTTTTCAAACATTAATTCAGGCACAAATTCCGTTAATCATGACAGCACATATTTTGTTTCCGCAAATAGATCCACAAGTACCAGCAACGTTATCTAAAATTATTTTAAATGATATTTTACGAAAAGAGTTAGGTTTTCAAGGTGTGATAGTTTCCGATGATTTAGATATGAAAGCTGTATCAGAAATGTTTATGAAAACGGGAACGGTAGCGCGGGCTTTTGATGCTGGTTGTGATTTGTTTATAGTTTCTCGCAATATCAATTCTTCTTCTTTAGAACGGACATATAAAATAGCTGAGGATTTTTCTGCTAGTTTAAATAATGGTAGTTTGGATATAGCAGTGGTGGAAGCAGCGCGGGAGAGGGTGGAAAATTTATTGCGGGTAACTCCTCAATATTCAGTTTCGATTCTTGATCAGGAGACGTTGGTGAAAAATGCGGAATTAGCTATTAGTTGTTGTTTGTAGGGGGATTGAATATAGGGTCACTTGATTTTATCTACATCTTGTGTTACACTTGTACGCACAGTATAATTTATACCAACATTAGAAATTTTGTGTATTCTACTACAATACGCAATTTTCTAATGATGATTGTCCCAATTCAAAATGCTAGATTTTCTGGATGAAATAACTATTGTCTATAATTTTTTTCTGATTTGTTGAAACTTCTGAGATTGCTGTTTAGTAGTAATTAATAAAGGATGTAAAAACTCTTTACGTCCTTCTTGATTAAGTAACATTAGTACAGCATCATAATCTTTTCCAAATTCACTTGATATCTTATAGCTATAACCACAATTAACTTGCCACCATCCATCACGTTTACCTATTACATATAATATATAAAAAGAAGTATCAGACGGTAAATTCTTTTCAGCACATTTAAAACTAACGGCAGATATTCCAGTAGCAAAAGCTACGTCTGTCCATGTTAATATCCCACCTTTATTTGCTGCTAATTCTGAGTTTTTACCTTGTACTGTTATGTAATAGACTCTATCTGTCATCTCGGCTATATTTGATGCACCTATATATTCTGCATAAGCAGAGTTATTTCCTGTAAAAATACTAATAGCAGCAAGAAAAGGTAAAAACCGAGTCTTCATATATATTAAGTTAATTACTATCTTGTATGTAACAAAATTTATTTTACACTCAAAACTGTATAAATTGGGAGTTCCAACTCATTGACTTGATCAAATTATTTCACGTCAGCCGGAGGATGTTCACCTATTGCATACAACACACGACGCAAATTAACTACACCATCACGGTTTAATTGTAGTGTTTCCACAGTAGCACGTCCTGTAGGAGTCAAGCCTATCACTAATGTAAAATCATCATTCCAAGCAAAATGCTTATTCCATTGCTGTTGACGTGGATGGTAAATAGAGACAACATTACCACTGATCAGATCAATTCCTTCCGTTTTGTTATACTTATGATTATTGCAACCCTGACAAGACAAAGCCAAATTATCCAAACTTGTCATTCCACCTTGGCTTCTAGGAATAATATGCTCAATGGAAAAAGGTTGCATAGCAAAACGCGCTTGACTTCGACAATATTCACAACATCCGTTTGCACGTTCAGAAACAGCTTTTTTCTGTTGCGCTGTTACTCTTTTTTCAGACATAACTTTGCGTCGGAATACCTAAATTTTCCATCAACGTATTCAAAGAAATTCCTCTTAAACTCGCTAACTCTGCTAAATATTCAATTCGTTGTGCTTGCTGTTTTTCAATCTGTTGAGTTAAGTTTAATAGCTCCTTGTATTCATGATTGGTAAGAGTTTCTGCATCTCTTTTAGCGATTAAATTGTTGTAATCTTTCTGAATATCTAACGGAATACCTTGATTAATTTTTAATAGTAATTCTGACTCCCGTTGCATTAAACTGGAAGTTGTCCGTTGTGCTTGTATCGCAATAGCTTGAGAAATAAACTTCCTTAAATCTGATTGGCTTAATTGTCCAACGGCTTTAAGTAAATCTTCTGAAGAAAATTCTACTTCAACTTTTATGGTTGACATAATTTTTTATCTCACCAACTAATACATTAATATTATCATCCGTTCGGTTAAAAAATACTTCAAATTCCATGACTTTTCCCAATTACCCAATTACGTCGAAAAAACCGCGCTAGTGCTGATTCTTCCAAAGATAAATAAATTGGTCTACCATGGGGACAAGTGCGCGGGTTGCGGGTACGTTGCCAATTATCTAATAAGGTCTGCATTTCTGGTAAACTCATTTTTGTACCATTACGAATTGCACTCCGACAAGCAACTGCAATTTGAGCAGTTTGTAAGTCTCCTCCCCAACTTAATTCTAAAATTGCCTCAGCACAATCTTCTCGTTGTTTTAACATGACTGGAATGTTCCGCACACAAAAAATTTTATCACCAAATGGTTCTATATCTAAACCAATACGTTCTAATTGGGAAACCTGCGCCGGTGATAATTGATAAATAATAATTGGGTTTTCTAGAGGTACTAATTGCCAGTGATCACATAATTGTTCATATAATACTCTTTCATGGGCTATATGCTGTTCTACTAACCACATTCCCCCAGAATGTTCAGCAACTATATAAGTATTACTCAGTTGAGCAATTGCTTTTAAATGGTTTTGAGTTTCATTGTTTTCAGAATTTTGAGAATTTTGAGAATTTTCAGAATTAAATTTATATTTGCCTTGAGATTCTGCTACTTTTAATAAATTACTAATTCTACTAGTGTGAACTGATTCTTTAATATTAGTTTCCGAAATCCTCAGAGATTTATTGATAGCTGCGGTAATTTGTTCTTGCCAAAAAGGTAGATCATGCAGATATATTTCTGTTTTGGCTGGGTTGCGATTCCAGTTAATTTGCTCAGGGGGAATATGCAAATGTAAAAAACACACAGGATAGCGATCGCGTGGTAATGTTTTATGGAAAGCTGATAAGATATTCTGTTCTAATTCTGGTGATTTAATTATCCTGCCATTAATTGCTACTTTCACCCAATCTAAACGATGACGATGACATCTATCTGGTAAACCTATCACTAAATTTAAAGACGAATTTTCCAGATTTGGGATTTCTAAATTCACTTCATATAAATCATCTTGTCGGACTTGAGGAAGAATTTGTGGAATTAGTTTTCCTACCGTTGGTGCAGGACAAATTGTCAACCATTCTTTGTCATTTTGCCACACTTGATAATGAACATGAGGATGACATAAAGCTATTTGTTGAATTATCCCTTGTACAGCTTTTAATTGCTGATTTGTCGCGGGTAAACCTTGACGACGGGCTGTACAATTAGCAAATAAATTATTCACTGTCACCACAGTACCAGGAGCAATAGCAGCAATATTTATTTCTGTTACTTCTCCTTCGTTATTATACACAATTTGCCAGCCTTCATTGCCTCCTAAAGGACGACTTAAAACTTCTAAATTTGCTAAAGTTGTTAAACTATGTAGTGCTTCACCACGAAATCCTAAACTGCTAATTTTCCATAGGTCTGCACTAGAATGAATTTTACTTGTACTGTGTGCAGTTGCAGCTTGTTGCAAATCATCCAAATTCATACCACAACCATTATCAGCTACCCGAACTCGCCATAATTGTGGCCATAAAGAAATTACAATGCGCGTTGCACCAGCATCTAGGGAATTTTCTACCAACTCCCTAACAACGGCCGCTAAAGAGTCAATTACTTCTCCAGCCGTAATTAAATATACAACTTCTGTTGGTAAAGCTTGAATAGTAGATACCGTCATCAGGAATTAAAATTAAAAATTAAGTATTTTCTGAATCTAGAAAATATTAGCCTACAATACAGCAGTTTGCGATCAAGTCCAGTACAAAAGTAAAGTGCAGAATATAGTCTGGTACTGGTTTTCATCTTTTCTGTTTGTAGCACATTTGATTGCAATTTACTGTATTTTTCCTTGATTATTCGATTCTCCACACTGTTTCAACAGGAATCGAACTCTTTAAGCTCTCGATAAGAAGAGAAATCTGTTTTTTAATAAAACCCATTCTTGTTGGAGTAATTTTAATTGAGTCATGCTCTGAAAAATCTCTTATTATTTCGCATTTACTTACATCCCTAGCCTGTCCTATTTTTTCTAAAATATCAGTTGTTTGGTTAGCCATATCTAAATTTTGCTGACACCCTGATATTAAATCCAAATAGATTTGAATTGCCGTCCTTACCTCCTGAAGGAATTCATTACATAAATTAACAAGTTCTTCCTGCTCATTCTCAGACAAGTTGCTCGACCCTACATATTCCATAAACTACTCTTTATAACTCAATGATCAGATGATTGTAACTTAATACCCAAAACCTGAGTATATGCACCTCTAGCTTGAGTCACCCCAATTGTCCGCTGTGCTGATTCTATCATGGGACGGCGCAAACTCACAACAATAAACTGTGCCTGTTGAGCCTGTTGTTTAATCATTCTCGCCAATCTTTCCACATTTGCACCATCTAAAAACATATCCACTTCATCAAAGGCGTAAAATGGGGAAGGACGATAACGCTGGAGGGAGAATATAAAACTCAACGCAGTTAAGGACTTTTCCCCTCCAGACATAGAAGCAAGACGTTGGACGGGTTTACCTTTGGGGTGTGCGACTAGGTTTAAGCTACTATTAAAGGGATCTTCGGGATTATCTAGTTGCAAATAACCGTCCCCATCTGATAAAATGGCGAAAATTGATTGAAAATTTTCGTTTACCGCGTCGAAGGCTTCTTTAAATGCTTTTTGACGTAACGTGGTAAAGTTTTCAATTCTTAATAATAATTCTGTTCGTTCCCCTTCCAAAGTCTCTAATTTTTCGGTAAGTTCTTGGAGACGACCTTTAACTTTATCATATTCTTCCAAAGCTAACATATTTACAGGTTCCATGGCCTGTAAGCGTTTGCTTAAACTCCGTAATTCTTTTTGTAGGTCTTCTAAGTTAACTTTACCAGGAATTTCTGGCAGGGGACTGGGTAATTCTGTACCTAAGTCCCGTAACTTGTCCTGTAGCGCTGTTAACTCTTCTCGGCGTTTTTCCTGGGTTTGTGCCAGTTTCTCTATTTCCCATTGTAATTGCTGTTGACGCAAAAGGAGCGATCGCAATTCTGTTTCTGTAATATCCCGATTTTTCTTCTCTGCTTCTAAATTTTCAGCTATTTTGTGCAAATTACTCTCGTTTACAGCAATTAAATGACTAATTCCTTCAATTTGGACATTGACTGTTGCTATTTGCTGTTGGCTGCTTGCTTCTTCCTGTTGATATTGAATAACTCGCGCTTGGGATTCTTCTATTTTTTCTTGTAACCGCTGTTGTTGATTTTCTAAGTTTTTTAACTGCTGTTGTCCATCCCTTAGTGCTGTTTCCCGTTGTTGCAACTCTTGTTCTTGCATTTTCATGGTACTTTGGATTTGTTGCCATTCTTTAGTCGTTTGGGAAGATTCTAAATCAGTTAATACAATTCTCAATTGTTGTAATTGGGTTTCTTGTTCTGGTAGTTCCCGATTTAAAACTTCTAAACGGGATTGTGCAGATGTGAATTTTTCCGTATTTTGGGAAAGTTGACTGCGAGTATTTTCTAATTGAGTTGTTAAATTCTTAATCTCTTTATTTAATTGTTCTAAATATAATTGTTGTTCTCTCCTTGCTTGACGTGCTTCCGTTAATTCTTGACTAAGGGTTTTCATGGAAGTTGCTAAAGTATTAATAGCTTCTCCACAACGTTCTAAAATCCGATCAATATCCATTAAGCGAGTTTTTAGGTTTCCTACCTCTTCCCCTTCCCCAGTATCGGCCTTTTCAAACCGCAAAGAAGAACGCTGGCTACTACTACCTCCTGTCATTGCTCCACTTGTTTCTAATAATTCCCCTTGTAAAGTAACAATGCGATAGAGTCCGATATTTTTACGCGCTTGTTCGAGGGTACTAAAAACAACTGTATTACTAAAAACATAAGTAAAAACATCCAGATAACGGCGATCGCATTCTACCAAATTTACGGCATAATTAACGAAACCATCAGCTAAACGCAGAGTTGCGTCCTGAGTAAATTTAGGGACTTTAATTTTATTCAAAGGTAAAAAAGTTGTCCTTCCTGCCTTTTTTTGTTTTAATAGTTCAATTCCCGCAGAGGCTACACTATCATCTTCCACAACAATATAGCCCAAACGACCGCCAGCAGCGGTTTCCAAAGCTAATTGATACTTAGGTTCAACCTTCCCCAACTGCACCACCAAACCACACAAACCGGGCATTTCTGACTGTAAAATTACCTTACTAGCTTGTGTTCCTTGTATTTCTTGTTGGGCTTGAGTCTGTGCTTCTAATTTATCTAACTGACGTTGTTTGTCCCGTTGTTCTTGTAAAAGTCGCTTTTGAGTATCTTGTTGAATTTGTAACTCCTGTTCCGTAGCGGTGAGATTTTCCGTTAAATTCTGAATAGGTAAACTAGCAGCATTAAATTCCGTTTCGACTTGTGCAAATTCAACTTGTTTTTGAGTTAATTCTGGTTGTAAAGTTGCAATTAATTGAGATTGTTCAGAAATCAGCAGTTGTAATTGAGTATTGCGTTCTTGTAATTGAGCTTGTTCCGTGCGTTGAGGTTCAAGAATATGTAGTAAAGATTCTATATTCCGATTTAGTTCCGTTTGTTGTTGTACCCAAGCCTCCGAAGCACTAGCAACTTCCGCCGCAGCTTGACGAGAATTTTCTAAATTTATTACTGCATGATTTTTCTCTATTTGTAGAGACGTAACACTTAACGTTTCTGTATTATGTTTCTCTATTGCTTCCTCTAAAGAAAGTTGATATTGTTCAATTTCCTGATAAGTTTGATTTAAACGTTTTGTAGATTCTTGAATAAAAGCTTCTAACTCCTTATGCTGACGTTGGAGTTGTTTGCGTTCCGCTTCTTGAGTAGCAAGATGAGATTGAACTGCTAAAAGTTCCTCCTCACCCAAAGCCTTAACCCGGAGATTGCGTTGTTCTAGCTCAGTATTTTTTTCGTCAATCTGGATACTAATTATTGCTAACTGACTAGTAAAATCCCTGAAATTGCGATCGTCTTCTTCAACCTGTGAAACCAGCTTTTCCTGTTGTAATTGCAGAGAACGCCAAGATAAAACCGCTTCCCAAGATTGCTTTTCTAGAAATTCCGTCCGTAGCTGTTGATACTTCTGAGCCTTAGCCTGATCTTGATAAAGTCGCTCACATTGTACAGTCAATTCATTCTGAATAATACGACAACTATCTTCCCGATCCTTGACCTCATCCAAAGTTGACCTAGCTTGAACAATCTTACGATCATAAGTAGCCACCCCGGCCAACTCATCAATAATTTCTCGACGTTCGCGGCCATTCATCGAGATAATACTAGTAACATCACCCTGTAAAACTACATTATAACCTTGAGGATAAATCCGCAATCTTTCCAAATCCTCATGTAACTCAGTCAGAGTACAAGCTACACCATTAATATAATAATTAGACGTATAACCACCCTGTTGAGACACCCGCAAGCGACGAGTAACACTCCAGTCAGAGGATTTTGGATTTTGGATTTTGGATTTTGGATTTTCTTCCCCGTCTTCCCTTCGCGCTTCTGCGTCTGTGCGAGAGACATCTGATTTTGGATTTTGGATTTTGGATTTTGGATTTTCTTCCGCTACTTCCTCCTCCCTCTGTGTCTGTGCGTCTCTGCGGGAGATATCGGAAATATCAAAAGTTACAGTCACACTAGCTTCCAGTGCTGAACTTCCCTGATGCTTTTGAGCGTTATTAACTAAATCGGGTAGACGTTCCGCCCGCATACCCTTAGAACTAGATAGTCCTAAACAAAACAGTAAAGCGTCAAGAATATTTGATTTTCCAGAACCATTTGGACCAGATATGACAGTACAACCTGGTAGCAGGGGTACAGAAGTCGTACCACCGAAGGACTTGAAATTGGTAAGTTCAACGCGCTTGACGTATACCATTAGAGAATTAATTGCTGTAAACTCATTAAAACAAGGTATCATAGATAATCATAACATACTTTTGCTATTGTCGTCATTAATGTTTGATAATTTTTGAGAATTTTATGGAAACTAAAACACCAGATTGGGTTAAAAACGCGGTTTTTTATCAAATATTTCCCGACAGATTTACAAGAAGTCAGCGTTCCCGTTCCAGCTTTTTAAATAATAGTAATTTAGAAGATTGGGATGCTATACCGACAATTCAAGGTTATAAAGGAGGGGACTTATGGGGAGTTTTAGAATCATTAGATTATATCCAAGATTTAGGGGTTAATGCTATTTACTTTACGCCCATTTTTCAATCTGCAAGTAATCATCGTTATCATACCCATGATTATTATCAGGTTGATCCTATGTTG
>JBJUHT010000297.1:0-11034 GCA_046070105.1 Dolichospermum sp. | reverse complement strand
TGACTTTGTACCTCATAACATCGGTAAGTGCTGTATATTAACAGCTAGATCAATCAAAAGTACAAGTTAGGGTAATTCATCAATTACCCCAACAATTTAGTAAATTATAAAGCGCGAATTATAACGCTCCAGCAGCAGTTTTATCCAGTACACTATTACTTAAATGTCCAGTAATATTCATTGCTTGCAGAACTGGATAACCCTCACTACCAGCAGGATAATCAATCACACTCACAGCGCCATTACCTTGACGGAAATTCCAGAAATTTTCCGCAGATAAACCCAGAATATGACACAATAAGGTTTTATTTGTGGCATCGTGAGCGACCACTAAGCCTAGTTGTAATTGCTGAGATTCGGCATTTTTAACGATGGTATTCCAATCAGCAACACTACGTTCTCTCACCTGTTCTAAATTCTCTCCTTCTGGCATCTGTACTTCTGCGGGTATTGTCCGCCACCTTTCTAATTCTCCGGGAAATTCCTGTTCAATTTCCGATTCAAATTTACCTTCCCACAGTCCATGACTAATTTCTCTTAAACCGGCAAACAGTTGCAAGTTTAAACTAGGATGATATTTTAAGATAATTTCCGCCGTTTCCTTGGGACGGGACATAGTGCTACTAACCGCAAAATCAATATTCACATCTTTGAGAAATTCTGCGGCTTTTGCGGCTTGATTTCTGCCATTCTCATTGAGGGGAATATCAATTTGTCCTTGAAACTTACCTTGACGATTCCATTCAGTTTCACCATGACGCACCAATAATAATCTTACCCCTTGATGACCGGGACGCAAAGAGGGAAAAGTTTCACCCAGATGTTGGGTTTGATTCATAGATTCTAACTGAACGGGTTCACCCAAACCACCAGCAAAATTTAAAACGCTAATTCCGCAATTAGATTGTTGTAAACAATGGTAACGACTGGGGGAAATACCCAAAGCAGTGCTAATTAAGGCGCGATTAATGCCATTATGACCAACAATGAGAATAGTTTCACCTTGGTGCTGGGGAAGAATCTCTTGCCAAAATTGTTTAGCTTGGGTATATAATGCTAAAACTGGAAAATGTTCTCTAGTTTCGGAATTTTCCTGTAAAACCATGCGAAATTCATGGGGAAATTCCTTCCAGGTGCGGTAATCTGCTGTTAACTGTTCTTTGACTTCCTTGGTTGTCATTCCTACCCAGAGGGGTAAATCAACTTCCACTAAGTTTTCATCAATTTGAATCACAGGAGATTGTGTAGCTAATTGACTGCGGATAATTTCGGCTGTGGATTTTGCTCGCTGAAGGGGACTACTATAAATAGCTTGAAAGGAAATACTACTGAGGGCTTTACCTGCTTGACTAGCATCATTTTGACCTTTTGCGGTTAATGATGAGGCATCAGTACGCCCTTGAATACGTTTTTCTATATTGTAGGTACTTTGGCCATGACGCACGATGATCACACGGGTCATTTTTTACTTTCCTCTTAAATAGCACTAATTTTACTACAAAATGTACCAGGAGGTCAGAATCAGGATATCCAGGATTAAAGGATGAAAACTTTGTATAATCATTGATATTAGTTTCATCTGTGGAGTTAGATCTAATGACCCAAACTACAACCACAAATTTAGAATTAATTCAGCCTTCAGCTAATCATCAGGCCTTAACAGATGAGCAATTTATGTTACTGAAGGAAAATGATAATCTTTATGAATATGTGAATGGAGAGCTAATTATTGTGGCAAATTCAGGTGTAGAACATGGCTACTTAGCTCTTACTCTAGGATATTTTTTAACAGGCTTTGTGCGTGATCATAAGCTCGGTATAACTTGTGATTCTAGCACTGCCTTTAAAATGAAAACTGGTAACAAAAGATCGCCTGATCTAGCCTTTATTTCTAAAGAAAGGTTACAAGGTTTAAAGCGATTACCTAAGGGTTTTTTTGATGGTGCTCCTGATTTAGCTGTAGAAATTATTTCTCCTAATAACACTTTTGAAGAAATTCATCATAAATTAGTAGAGTATTTTGAAAATGGAACTCGTTTAGCATGGGTAATATTGCCAGATGAAGAATGTGTATTGATTTACCGCAAACCTAAGCCATCACAGCTTTTGCAATTGGAAGATAGTCTTGATGGAGAAAATGTTATTCCTAATTTTAATCTTCCTTTGATAGAGTTATTTCAAGAATTATCTTTTTAGATACAGCAAATTACCCACAAGTGTTGAATCGTGTTATAAAAATTTACAATCTTTGGGTTTTACCCAGGTAAAATCCATTGTCTATTGAGAATAGAGTCATTAATTGATCAAATTTGGTATCACCAATACCAATGCACAACTTGGACACAATCCTCAAAATCTTAACATTCAACACTTCTGCCGAAAGTGCTAAATTAGAAGCGATAATTCGGGAGAATCTGCGGGGGTTGGGATATAATATTGAACGCGGATAAACGCGGATAAACGCAGATGAGGATGGGTCAGTGGATTTTGGATTTACGATTTTGGATTTTGGATTGACTTCACCCTCAAGTGTGGAGCTTGGGGATTTTAGATTAGCAATTTTGGATTAGTTCCGCCCTGAAATTGCAGGGGTCAACGCCCGTGGACCCCTACTTGTACCGAAAATTCCCAATCTAAAATCTAAAATCTAAAATCTAAAATTTCTTGGTCAATTTTTTAACTATATTGAATTTAATCACAATGACGGAAATTACAGCTAACTATGATGAAACCTGGAAAGAAATAATAGGAGATTATTTTGATTCATTTCTCACCTTCTTTTATCCAGAAATCTATCAACAAATAGATTGGACTAAAACTCCCATTTCTCTAGATAAGGAATTAGAACAGATTACCGCATCTGGAGACAGCAAAACCCGCCACGCTGATAAATTATTTCAAGTGTGGTTATTAGATAATCAAGAAGTTTGGATATTAATTCATGTAGAAGTACAAAGTCAATATGATAAAGAATTTTCTCAAAGAATGTTTATCTACAACTATCGAGCTTTTGATTTATATCAAAAACCTGTAATTAGTTTGGCTATACTAGGAGATGAAACTAAAAGTTGGCGACCTAGTTCCTATAAGTATGGTTTAGGAAATAGTCAATTAATCTTTAATTTTTCTATTGTCAAACTTTTAGACTATCAATGGGAGGAGTTAGAGCAAAGTAATAATATTTTTGCTATAGTGGTAATGGCACATTTAAAAACTAAAGCCACTAATAGCAATTTGTCAGCTAGAGAACAGTGGAAATGGAACTTAGCTAGATTACTTTATGAAAAAGGTTATAACCGTAAAGAAATTGTTGATTTGTATAAAGTCATTGATTTAATGATGGCTTTATCTGAAGATTTGCAATTAAGTTTTGATCAAAAATTTGCTAACTATCAGGAGGAACGAAAAATGCCCCTTGTAACTAACATTGAAAGACGCGCTATAGAAAGAACTCGGAAAGAAACTCGGAAAGAAACTCAAAAGGAAAATATTATCAAATTTGTACAAATGCGGTTTGGTGATATTCCTCAAAGTTTGCTAGAAAACATTAATCAAATTGATGATATATCTTTGCTAGAGCAACTCCTTCTATCAACAATTAGAGTTAGTTCCTTAGAAGAATTTGCACAACTTGTTAATTCTAATTTACCAGCAGCAGATTAATAAATGTAGGTTGGGTTAAGCACAACAGCGCAACCCAACAACAGTATTGATTTGTATAAGGTCATTGAATGATGGCTTTATCTGAAGATTTGCAATTAAGTTTTGATCAAAAATTCGCTAACTATCAGGAGGAACGAAAAATGCGCCTTGTAACTAACATTGAAAGACGCGCTATAGAAAGAACTCGGAAAGAAACTCGGAAACAAGATATTACCAAACTTTTACAAGTGCGGTTTGGTGATATTCCTGAAAACTTAGTTACAAGCATTAATCAAATGACAACTGAAGCACCACTTGGTGAGATTACACAATTAGATGATAAAAAAGTTGCTCTTGGGCAAAGATTAATAACTCTACAGCCCTTTGGGGTTAAAGAGGACGCATCAGTACGCCCTTAAATACGTTTTTCTATATTGTAGGTAATTTGGCCATGACGGACGATGATCACACGGGTCATTTTTTTACTTTCGTCTAGATCAAAGGACTAATTTTACTGCAAAATTTACTCTCCTTGCTATCCTGTTCTGGGCTGATGAGAGTTAAAATACAGAATTAATAATTAAAATAGGCTAAATTAATGATTAAAATCATATTCATCTATTTTACAGCAGATTCCATTGCTATGAGGTACAAATTTTAATAATAAAACTCTTGTGGGGTGGGCATCTTGCCCGCCCGTGGTGTACCTCATAACACCAGAAAGTGCTGTAACTAGCTTAATAGGTGAAATTAGAATAGCTGTATTTATCTCCGGTTTTAGGGCAAAATAGTAAATTATGACTGTCAATTATTACGATTTTATTATTATTGGTACTGGTGCTGGAGGTGGAACTTTAGCCTACAAATTAGCATCCAGTGATAAGAAAATTTTAGTTTTAGAACAGGGTAATTTTTTACCTAAAGAAAAAGCTAATTGGGATACTCAAGAAGTTTCTCAAAAAGAACGCTATCGGACTAGTGAAATATGGTATGATAAACATGATAAAGCTATCAAACCACTAACACATTATTATGTAGGTGGTAATACTAAATTTTATGGTGGGACGTTGTTTAGATTTCGTGAACGAGATTTTGAAAAGGTGATTCATGAAGATGGTATTTCTCCAGAATGGCCATTAAAATATCAAGATTTCGCTCCCTATTATGACGAAGCAGAAAAACTTTATGATGTACATGGTAAGCGAGGACTTGACCCTACTGAACCGGAGATTAATCAAGAATATCCTTTTTCACCATTGAGTCATGAACCTTATATTCAAGAAGTCCATGATTCTTTAAAATATCAAGGTTTTCATCCCTTTTATCAACCACTTGCTATCAAACTCAATGAGGTAAATCGGAGTTTAAGTGCTTGTATTCGTTGTGATACTTGTGATGGTTTTCCGTGTTTAATTGATGGTAAAGCTGATGCGGATATTAATTGTATTCGTCCAGCAATGGCATATAAAAATATTACATTAATAACTCAAGCAAAAGTTATCCGTTTACATACTAATCCCTCCGGTCGAGTGGTGACTGGAGTGGAAGCAGAAATAAATAATCAACGTCAGATATTCTCAGGAAATATTGTGGTATTAGCTTGTGGTGCAGTTAATTCGGCATTATTGTTGCTAAAATCTGCTAATGATCTTCACCCCAATGGATTAGCGAATAGTTCTCATCTTGTGGGACGCAATTACATGACACATAATTTTGCTGTGGTCATGACTTTAAATACCAAGTTAAATAATACAATTTTTCCGAAAACTTTGGCTCTTACTGATTTTTATTGGGGAACTCAAGATTTTGCTTATCCCATGGGGAGTGTGCAATTACTGGGTGGGGCGAATAAGGATAAAATACTTGCTTATGGTCCGCCTTTGATGCCTAATTTTATAGCTGAGGCTATAGCTAATCATTCTTTATCTTGGCTAGTGATCACGGAAGATTTACCAGATTTTCATAATAGGGTTTTGAGTAGAAATGGAAAGGTTTTTCTGGAATATACTCATAATAATCAAAGGGCTTTTAACAAATTAATTCAGCAATGGATTCAGGTTTTACAATCAATTTCTGTCTTTAAATCAATAGGAACTTTACATATTTCTCAAAAAATGGGTTTAAGAGAAGTTACTCATCAATGTGGTACTTGTCGTTTTGGTGAAGATGCAAATACTTCGGTTTTGGATATTAATTGTCGAACTCATGATGTTGATAATCTTTATGTTGTTGATGGGAGCTTTTTTCCTTCTAGTGCTGCGGTAAATCCTTCATTAACTATTATTGCTAATGCTTTACGCGTGGGAGAACATTTATTGACAAGGATATAGTATTTGTGTTGGGGATGGAAGATAATTAAGGGCGGCCTCTACAGGTTTTGTGAACTACTAAAAAAGTCAGGATTGATCGTACAAAAATTATAGGCGATCGCCTACAAAATTCTGTAGACAATCGCTTTTACACAAGCTGAATTTAATATTTTCCTGTAAATACCCGTTGTGCCGGACCTGTCATGTAAATGCGGTTGTCAATTTCTGACCATTCGATTTCTAGAGTCCCTCCGGGTAATTCAATCATAGCAGTGCGATCGCATTTATCATTCAATACCCCTGCTACTAAGGACGCACAAGCACCAGTGCCACAAGCGAGGGTAATTCCCGCACCCCGTTCCCAAACGCGCATTTTCAAATAGTTACGATTTACGACTTGAATAAATTCCGTATTGGTTTTTTTAGGGAATACCGGATGACTTTCAAATTGAGGACCAATGTTTTCTAAATTAATTGCTGCAACATCTTCCACAAATGTGATACAGTGAGGATTGCCCATGCTGATACAGGTAACATCCCAAGTTTTCCCAGCTACTTCTAAGGGAAGATTAATGACTTGAAGCCCACTAGATGCTAAAGTAGTAGGAATTTCCTCTGCTAATAATCGTGGTTCACCCATATCTACTTGCACTTGACCATCATCTGTGAGTTGGGGTACAATCACACCTGCTAAAGTATGAATAGTATATTTATCTTTGGTACGGTTAATGCCCTCTAGTTCTGTCAAAAATACCGCTAAACAGCGAATCCCATTCCCACACATTTCTGGTTCTGAACCATCAGAGTTAAAAATCCGCATAGTGTAGTCAGTGCCATTTTGTCCAGGAAGTGCGAAAATAACACCATCTGCACCGATACCAAAATGGCGATCACACCACTGTACGGCTTTCTCTGGTGTTAATACTGGTGTCAATGAGGAACGGTTATCAATGAGAATAAAATCATTACCGAGTCCGTGATACTTAGTAAATTCCATTGCCATTTGTTGTTTTTTGATAAGTCGAAGATTAATTAATTTTATGCAGTAATTTGTCAATTGTCAGTGATGTAATAATTTTAACGATTACCAATAATATGACAAGCAATCAATTTGATACAGGACTACCCAGCATTCGTCAAGTTCAAAACTGGATTAAAGAAAAAATAACAGTCGAATTTCGGCTAATGACTGGTGATTTAATCACAGGTCAGGTATTTTGGCAAGATCACAATTGCATCAGTATTTTTAATGCTAATAATGAGCAAATTACCCTTTGGAGACAGGCGATCGCTTACATGAAACCACTGAGTAATTAATTTAGTATCTGAAAAAAGGTTAGTTGCGAAAAATGTTCACAGTGATCTGATGTGAACATTCTTTCTAGCTATTTAATAGTGATTTTACCCTCAGCAAAGGCGATTAAAGCATTAAGTTCCTGGTTTGATCCTACCACCAACAAGCGATCGCCTAAAAGAAATGTAGTTTGATAATTAGGATAATCTATTTCTGCACCATCAGCACGACGAATAGCCATTAAACTGACTCCAGTTAAATAACGCATATTCACTTCTTCTAAAGTCATACCAATAAGAGGAGAATTTACTGGTAAATCATACCAACGACGATTCAGATCACGAGTCACCTTTTGTAAATACTGAGAAACTTCAGCAGGAGAACTTTCAGGACGTAAATCTAAATAATGATTTTGGCGAATTTCTTGGATTTTTTGTTGTACAGAGTCTGGTAACAAACCAACAGCAATTAATAGATGATTTGCCATTTCTAAACTAGCTTCAAATTCAGGTTGTATGACTTCCTTTGCTCCCAATTGATAAAGAACTTCAATATTTTTATCTTGAGTAGCACGAACAACTGTATCTAATGTTGGAGATAACTCCAAAGCTCGTTTTAAACATAGTCGAATACTTGCCGGATCTGGGAGAGTAATGGCCATACCTTGAGCGTGATTTACTCCAGCGGTTTCTAATACATGAAGACTGACGGAATTACCATAAACATAGGGTATACCTGCTTCTCGTAACTGCTGAATACGACTTTCCGATTGATCAATCACTACCACAGATAATTGATATTGCTGTAATAACTTCACCAAATTTTGACCAATGCGGCCATAACCACAAACTACTATATGATTTTTTTGTGGTAAATCTGTCGAAAAATCAAGAGCTTGATCATTGACTAAATAGGGTTTAAGCCAAGGAATAGATTCAGCAAAATCGAATAAAAAAGGTAATAATCGCAGGATAAAGGGAGTTAACATTAAAGTCACAGCCGTAGTTCCCAAAATTAGTAAATATATGCGCCGAGAAACCAAACCTAAAGCTTGTCCTTCACTAGCCAGAACAAAGGAAAATTCCCCAATTTGAGCTAGTCCCAAACCTGCAATTAAAGCAGTTTTTAAAGGGTAGCGAAATAGCCTAACTAAAGGAGTAATAATTAAAAATTTACCCACAAAAACCAAAGCTACTAATCCGAGAATTAATTCCAGATTTTGCCATAAAAATACCGGGTCAATTAACATTCCAATGGCTGCGAAAAATAGACTAGCAAATATATCGCGTAAAGGTTCAACAATAGTTAAAGTTTCATCAGCATATTCTACTTCAGAAATCATCAAACCAGCAACAAATGCGCCCATTTCAATGGATAACCCTAAGTATTCTGTTAAAAGCGCAATTCCCAAACAGATTGTTACCACACCTAATAAAAATAACTCCTTACTTTCCGTACCAGCTAATAACCTTAATAACCGTGGAATTAACCAAATTCCCGCCGCATAAGCGCCAGCCGCAAATAAACCAATCTTCAGCAAAGCCATAACCACGGCCACACCAATAGCTTCTCCTGGTTGGTGGAGGGCTGGTAATACCGCTAACATTAATCCTAGAGCTAAGTCCTGGACTACCAAAATCCCTAGCATTACCTGTCCGTGGGGTGTTTCCGTTTCATTGCGTTCCATGAGACATTTGAGGACTACAGCAGTGGAAGACAAAGACAAAATCGAACCCAGAAACACACCTTTAGCGGGTAAAGTTCCCCAAGCTCCCGTAACACCACAAACCAATACGGTGACGAGAATGGTGAGGATAATTTGTAAAGTACCACCTCCCAGGGCGATGGCCTTAACTTTCTTGAGTTCCGTCAAAGAAAATTCCACACCCAAAGCAAACAACAAAAAAGCCACCCCAAACTGGGCTAAAGTTTCCACCTGGACAATTTCTTTAATTAATCCCAGTCCAGTCGGTCCGACAACCATACCACCGATGATATATCCTAGTAACACAGGTTGCTTTAACAGTGCTGCTAATAGACCACCGCAAGCTGCGACAGCAAACACTGAAACCAAATCAACAATTAAGCGAAAATCTTCTTGCACCTTTTTAAATCAAAAATTATCAACAACTATATAGATTCAGCATACAAAGTTTTATGCCTTTGCGGCGCGAGTTGGGATACAATCACCAAAAAATTTGGACCGACCACCCAAAAGTGATCAAGTCCCCACAGAGGAAATTTATTTACCTGTTACAAACCCGATAACCAATGTCCCGACGATAATACATTTGATCAAATTCAATTTCTTTAATACCTGCATAAGCTTGGGCTAAAGCTTCCTGGAAATTCCCACCCATTCCAGTTACATTTAACACTCTGCCACCATCAGTCACAATTTCCTGGTCTGTATTTAATTTTGTTCCCGCATGAAATACGGTCGCCCCGACTGTATCTGCCGCTACTAAACCATTAATTACTTTACCTTTGACGTATGATCCGGGATAACCCCCAGAAGCAGCCACTACTGTCGCTGCTGCACCTTGTTTCCAAGCAATTGGTGGCATATCTGCCAGGCGTTGTTCTATACAAGCTAAAATTAGATGTTCTAAAGGTGTTTCCAGTAACGGTAAAATTACTTGGGTTTCAGGATCACCAAAGCGACAGTTAAATTCTAAAACTCGAAAATCACCATCTGGTGTAATCATTAACCCCGCATACAAAACGCCTCGGTAGTCAATTCCTCTAGCTTGTAAAGCAGAGATAGTTCTTTCTAATACCTCTGTTTGCACTCGTGCCATTAACTCCGGTGTAGCAATGGGCGCGGGAGCATAAGCACCCATACCGCCAGTATTGTCTCCAGTATCACCTTCGCCGACACGCTTGTGATCTTGAGCGGGTAACAAGGGGCGAATTGTTAAACCATCAGTTAGAGCTAAAATTGATACTTCTTGTCCCAGTAAATATTCTTCAATTACCACGGAATTACCAGCACTGCCAAACTGTCCTTGAAAAATGGCATCAATGGCTGCTTCTGCTTGGGCAATATTTTCGGCAACTGTGACACCTTTACCAGCAGCTAAACCATCAGCTTTTATGACAATTGGTACTCCTTCAGATTGAATGTATGCCTTTGCTGAGGCGGCTTCCGTAAATACAGCAGCTTTGGCCGTAGGAACTCCCGCTTCTGCCATTAATGCTTTAGCCCAGGATTTACTCGCTTCTATTTGCGCCCCGGCTTTGTTTGGACCAAATACCATTAAGCCTTGATTTTGCAGATAATCGCTAATTCCCTGAGCTAAAGGCACTTCTGGACCGACAACCACTAAAGAAATACTATTAGCTACTGCATATTTACTGATACCTGCAAAGTCATCTACCGCTAGGGGTAAGTTTTGACAACCCTGCATAGTTGCTGTACCCCCATTACCTGGTACACAGACAACTTGCTCAATTTGATCAGATTGTAGCAATTTCCACGCTAGAGCGTGTTCCCGTCCCCCATTCCCGATAACTAAAACTTTCACTTATTTCCTCGCGCGTAATCAAGCAAAACGAGTATATATGATACCATTTTCAATTGTCCAAGCTGGTAATCTGGCTAGATTTACGGTTTGTGTGCCAAAAGAGCGATTGCACAATTATAATATGATAATATGCTCTTAGTTTTATCCCAGATGCTATTTATAGTTTTATAATGGCTGTATGATCAGCTTAAACTATATAAAATCAATAATACTTTTGATATTTATACAGGGGTTTCCGCTCTTATGAGGTACATATTAAGCC